>NZ_CANMAB010000006.1:0-77617 GCF_947495635.1 uncultured Virgibacillus sp.
TTAATTGGTATATTTTTGATAAATATTCCAGTTTTGCGCACTTGACTATTTTTAAAATTTTTTGTGCAACGCTAATGATCTAGCCTATATAGCTAAATTATGTTAATAACTTCATCTATACCATCGCAACAGCAATTAAACCTAATATAAATTCTACCGTTCGTTTCATAGCTAACTCCTTATTTATATTTATCATTTATATACGAACACATTCATTTAATAGTTCCATCAATTATGAATGAAGATCAGCGGTACCAAGCTGGGATACACGTTGTAAAGTTTTTATGATCTCTAATAACATCTAGCGAATAGGTCAGCATGGTCTGATAGTTGCCCATTTTCCTTCCCCACACAAGCGAGGATACAATATGCATGGCACTATATAATGCATATAGTTCCCAAAACTTTATAGAAACATCATTTTCGTTATAACCATCAACAATTCCCCTTGTAAACGCATTGCTTACTCGATTAGAAAAAAAGCCGAGTTTTTGGAGATCATGAATAGGATCACCCCAGTCTATTCTCTGAAAATCAATTATTCCTGCAAATCTGCCTTCGTTGATCAATAGATTAGCAGGATGAAAGTCATCATGCTGAAATGTATTTGGCCTATTGTATAATAATTGCTCATTTTCCTTAATATACGACCGAAGCATCCTTTTCATGTTTACATCAACATCGATAGCCTCCAATTCTGACAGATATTTATTACTTTTTCGTCTTTTAATTTCGTACCATGATGGTATATTTTCTGGGGCTGGAAAGGCGTGCAGCTTCTTTAATTCCATACCAGCTTGAATTCCCGCTTCGTACTGTTCATCTTCTGTTAAACATTGTAAGACAGCTTCTCCATCCTTACCGGTAATATAAGTAAGTATCATATATGAATAATCCGTATCCGTTATAGAGCCAAATTCAACTACTTCAGGGACATACTTGGAATAAGTTTGTAAGCGCATGATTGTCTTAAATTCCTTTTCCCTACTCGCTTCCTGTTCACTTGAAAAAACTCGGATAAGATAGCGATTATCAACTACAAATTTTTTATCAGCTGAAAAACCCTTCTTAATTTTCTTTATTCTTGAATCGTGATTAACAAAAGGTATCTTATCTATTAGTTGATCCATACCATTCACCACCTTAATCTAAAATTTACGCATTAATATTCGACATAATTATGCAAATATCCTGTAAATTATAGACTAAATGTATACATATGAAAAGAGAAACTTTTAGATAAAGTAAAGCTTCAATCAGTGGGGGTTTTTTGTTTATCAATTATTGTTTATCCCCCACTGATTACTAGTTGAACAAATAAGTGGGTTTTACCCTTACTCCGCAAAAAAATAATGCACTACTAAGCATTTATTATATCCACACTTTTTTTAATCACCTCTCATACTTCACAAACTGCCCCTTAATCTGATGTTGGTTTCGGTCAACAAAAGGTAGCATCGATCGATAGGTACCCAGTTCATAGACTTCACTTATTTCAGTAATGCGCGCAATCCTAGATAAGCCTTAGCTTCTATTTTGCAGGGTGATAATCTCGCCTAAATCGTTAAGTAAAATAATGTCAGAGAAATAGTCTCTCGGGTCTGCCCCCCCACAATGTGCGATACAGAGTGAAATCTCAGCAACTAATATTTAGTTATGCTATCTACTACTTTTGCTTTCATTTTCCGATGTGAATGTTTGATCTATAAATGCTTTAATAAACTCCTGATATTTTTTCTTATTATAACCATGGTATAATTCACTTGCTAATACATTAGGAACACCAAAGAAAAATCGCTCATATTGTGTTTGTCTGGAACCAAATGGGCTCATTGTCAAATCCCATGCTAATCGAAATAACTTCACCCTTTCCACTGCATCTTTTGTTGCACTCTGCAAATATTGATCCAAATCCATCCGTATAGACGAATTAAAATCTTCCTCTGTAGGTATAGTCATTAATCCGCTAGCAGCAAGTAATTGAATGATTTCCACTGCCCGTGGGTAAATTTTGGGAAATGCGCTACTTGCTGCCTGTAACGAAGCTAATTCCGGTCGCATCAGTCCAAACTCATCCAGTGTCGCATTCACCTCTGATTTAATTAACAATGCTTTTATTGTCTCTAAACCGACAATGATTTCTGCCATCTTCTCTTGTACATTCTCGTACGTACCAGTATGGATTGACTCGATAATCTCCTCAGCAATACCCAAAACGAATTCTAGCTTTACAACCTGCCTATTAATCACTTGATGCAGACTAAAAGGCAAAAACGCACTTTCTCGTTGAAAACGATTACCTACCTCGATGTTTTTATAAAAAAAGACCCGCTCCCATGGTATGAAAACATTATCAAATACAATCATCGTATCCATTTCTTCAAATCGAGAACTTAATGGATAATTAAAAGAGGAATCTCCCTTACAGAATGATTCGCGACAAATGAATTTTAGCCCATTAGCATCACTAGGAACAGATAAAAAGTATGCATTATCTTCTTCAAATATTCTTCCAGCTGAAAAAACAAGCAGCTCATCTGTCATTCCGCCCTGTGTTGCCAAAAGCCGGGCACCTTTTATAATTAAACCTGCTTCTGTTTCATCTACAATTTTGGCAGCAATTGGTTCTTCGCTATCTTCTATATAATACTTTGACCGATTGAATTGTGGGTTAATAAAGGTATGTGTAAACGACATATCTTCTTCCCTAGCCCTTTCATAAAATTGAACAAGCCGCTTCGGAAAGCAATTTGCTTTTCCTTCCAATAACCTTGCAGAAGAAGCGAAGGCCATTAATACGGTGTTCATATAATCTGGACTCCTACCCATCATTCCACCATGTATTTTTGCCCATATTTGTATCATACGACTACGTTTCTTTAATTCCTGTATCGTCCTAGGCTGTATATAAGAAGTTCCAATACGATCACCTGTATGAGGTGAATGATAGGTCATTTCTTCAATATAATCATCCCTCAGCTGCAAATCATAGAGCATGGCTTGACTTTGAATCGCGCCTTTAAAAGCTGGATGCTGAGAAATCCTCCCATTTATTTTCCCCCCGTTATACCAAATTTCTGTGTTCAACTGATCAATCCGCTTTATATAATCGTCACCTGAAATGGCAGGCATTTGTTACACCCCTTACAATTTCCAAATTAAATGCATCGTATCATTTAAAAAGATTTTCTTTCTTAAAGTGAAACTTCCATCCGGCTTTTACTGAAACAAATACGTACAAAGGCTTCATTCGCCACGTCCTGTGGCAACGCCTTTGTGACCTACTTCCATGTAGGCCCGAACCAATCGGACATTTACTGGCAGTTGAACCCCTTCTTATCTATATTGCTTTCACTTTATTCCTTGAGGTGGGGGGCTTACTGCCAGTTATAAGCGGGATAAAAACATCTATATACCAATATATTAGGCAGCCCAAATTATGTTAAAAAATCAAAGCATGCAAATTAAAACTATTTCATCTATAATGAAAGGACACCATTTAAAATTGTTTTTCTTGATCAAATCATTTATCTTAGACATACTTAATATATATACATAAGTTTCTTTTAGAGGAGGATAAGCATGCGAAATCAAACTATATTTTTAAAGAAATTGAATCAGCATACGTTAAAACTTGATGTTAATCGAATGGCCATTTATAAACAAAGTAAGGTTATAGAAGCCACTGACCTCCAGCAGCAACGATATTATTTATTTTTCCATAACGATAAGTATTTAACGTATGACAGCTCAAGGACCACCCGAAAAACATCTCACCTAAGGAAAGCTTTCCAATACGGACTCGTACTTTCTTCTCCACATCCATTTATCGAATTACAAATCTCACCTTATTCCCAATTTAAGAAACGAAAATATAGTTCCCTTTTTCAAAAACTATTAAATGAATACACACTTCAGGAAACTGCATTAATCACTACCTACTTCGAATCCTTTATAAAAAAAGAAAAGCTAGCAAATTTTATTGAAAAATGCTTTTATAAAGAGCGACGAGATGGAAAATTACTATCTTGTTACCGTATTTTTAGGATCCTTAGAGGCTTTGCTCCTAATCACCGATTAGTTGATACGTTTTCCAGTGATTTAACATTTGCAAAGTACGAGGAACTATACAAACATAAAGATGAGAAAACGCTTATGAAAGACCCCATTTATGTAGAAGAAATTTGTTATGACCATAAATACGAAGATTTTCAAAAGCTTGCACACATATATAAGCAGCAGGAACGATGGATGGATTTAGCCGCTATCCATATAAGCCAAGCTGTCTATACACAGCGTAATGCCGATTATCAGGAATTAAAAGCCACGTTAGACCAACACTACCCTGCTATCTCTTTAATAGAGGTTTTGGAAGATTTATATACACGCGGACTTACCTTAGATACATTCCTCAAAGACTTATTGAATGTATATTTATCAACAAAAAACGTACAAAAATTAATGGTTTTGCAAAGCAAGCACAGCCTCTCCTTGGAACCTACCCAATCCAAATCGTTAGTAAATACAATCGAACAAATTACCGTCAATCCCGTCTCACTGAATTCTAAAGAACTCCAGCAGCTCATTCTCACATTACATACGATAGATAGGAAGCAGGCAGATAGGATGTTACATCAAGCTATCTGCCGATTACTCTCTGAACTACCCCTTCCCGATATTTTAAAATGGCTAGAGCCATTTATGACGAAACCATTTGCAAAGCGGATTATTAATCTGGTTCATGAAATAAATGAACTTGCTGAAGACCCTAATCAACAGCGACGTCTGGGTGAACTCTATCATTATTTTAAACAGCAAGAATTAGCTATTGAATGCATGAGTTGGGATATGGAACTATATCCTGATGACCCTAAACCAGTAGAATGGTTATCCATTCTCTATTCTGAGTTAGGTATGGAAGCAGAACATAAAGCATATCAACAGCTTTATATTGATATGGTAAAAAGATCTTCTTAATTCCAATATGTAGAAATTATGTCTGATCAAATAAAAGAAACTCGATAACCTATTTTTCTGCAAAAGGAGCGGTTCAAATGAAATCTGTGAGCGATACGTTATTTACAAAGCCATTCATTGCTAATCCTTATCCAACTTATAATCAATTAAGAAAGGAAGAGCCAATTACCCAAATACGACTTCCAGATGGTCAGTATGCATGGTTTATTACGAGATATGAAGATGCGTTAGCAGCATTAAAGGACCAACGATTTATTAAAGATTTTAGAAAACTGATACATGAAGATGAATTAAATTATTATACCGTTTTAGATGAAAATATGTTGTTTGCAGATATGCCTGATCACAGACGCTTACGTGGTCTTGTTTCTAAGGCATTTACTCCACAAATGATTGTAGGAATGAGAGGTCGTATTCAAGAAATAACAGACCATCTCCTTGACGAAATGGCTAATCACCAGTCTGTTGACGTAATCGATTCACTTGCTTTCCCACTACCAATCATCGTTATTTGTGAAATGTTAGGAATTCCAACAGAAGATCGTGATAAATTTCGCATTTGGTCAAATGTCTTAATTGAAGGAACAAATGGTGCCATGGTACAAGAGGATATGGAACAGCACATGGATAATTTCATCCACTATTTAAAGGAACGGTTTGCTATCGTACGTGTAAATCCTGGTGAAGATTTAATTAGTAAGTTGGTCATTACGGAGGCAGAAGGGAACCAACTTACTGAAAAAGAGTTATACGGTGTTGTATCATTATTAATAATTGCAGGACACGAGACAACCGTTAATTTTATTGGGAATAGCATTATGAATTTATTAGAACACCCTGAGCAGCTAGAATTATTAAAAAAGCAGCCAACATTAATCACCAATGCATTGGAAGAAACACTGCGATTTAATGGTCCGGTTGAATACAGTACATCGCGTTGGGCTGGAGAAGATATCCTATTTAAAGGACAATCTATGAAAAAAGGGGATCTAGTCATCATTTCCCTTAATTCTGCCAATCACGATCCAGAGCAATTCAAAGATCCAGAAATTCTAGATATTACGCGAGAAAAAAGTAAGCATTTAGCATTTGGTAAGGGAATTCACGCATGCTTAGGTGCTCCGCTTGCTCGTTTAGAAGGTGAAATTGCGATTTCTAGCTTCTTTAAACGTTATCCGCACGCTGCCTTGAATATTACCAAACAAGATTTAGTATGGAGAACAGGCATGATTGTACGCGGTGTGAAAAGACTACCCATCCTTCTTAATCATTAAAGTAATTAGCGTTTCGTAGTGAAAAAGGATAAAACGTATGGGAGGCAATCGAGTGAGGGGGAAAGCGAAGTACAGCATTTTCCCTCTCACCAACGTTTTTTTATAATCATGCTTTTATTAATCTTTTTCCTGTTAATTCCCTCTTTGTAGGGAGCATTTAAATTGGATCCATTTCTCACCGATAATGATGTAATAAGTTATCTTTGAATCTATTCCTTATAAAACTTATACTTAACGTAGATCGCTATTGAAAGGATGTTTCATATGGGACAAGTTATCAAAGGTAAAGTTGCCTACATTACAGGTGCTAGTAGTGGTATTGGACGAACTACTGCTCTCGTATTAGCAAAAGAGGGAGTCCATGTTGGCCTAATCGCCCGCACAAAAAGCAAGCTAGAAGAAGTTGCAAAGGAAGCAGCAGCCCATGGTGTTAAAGCAAGCTTTGCTACTGCTGATATAGCTAATCTAGAAGAAGTTGAGCAAGCGATTGATTACTTACAAAAAGAAATTGGCTCAGCAGATATACTTATAAATAATGCTGGTATTGGAGCATACGGTGCTTTTCTAGAGATGGATCCAGTAACATGGAAGCATACTTTCGAGGTTAATGTTTTTGGAACATACCACGTTACACGTGCTGTCTTGCCACAAATGGTTGAAAAGAATCAAGGAGACATTATTACTATTTCTTCTAGTAATGGACTAAAAGGCACAGCAGGTTCTACCTCCTATAGTGGATCTAAATTTGCTATTCAAGGTATGACAGAAGCACTAATGCAGGAAGTTCGTAAAAACAATATTCGCGTGTTCACGATGAATCCAAGTCTTGTTGCTACAGAACTTGCCTTCGGAGACCAATTAGCAGAAAAAAATGAGGATAAGTATATGCAGCCTGAAGATCTAGCGGAATATATGGTCGCTCAACTAAAACTACATCCTCGTATTTTCATTAAACAATCTTTACAATGGGCAACAAACCCATTTTAAGATAAGTTATAGGTCCACTTTTAAAATTAACAAAGCAGAAGCCCCATCCCTTGGTCTTCTGCTTTCACTTACTTTATAAGTGTATTAGATTAGTAACCTCACCCTTCAACTATCTACATAGCAATATTAAACCATGTATCATTATTTCATGACAGAAGATCTGTGGATAGCAGATGGAACAGTAGTAGCCCCATTCCATAACGCTTCACGATCCTCTTCCTAATACTAGCTATAATCGGATAATACTATGACCAACGTTTGCTTGATCACCTGTCTTATAATATTTCCTTTTATTCCCTCCACTGGCTTCCGCCGTCATATTCTACTTTATAGAGAAAAAACTTCATCCAGTGTACCACCTTAAAAACTACGCGCCAATATAGCGCTGATATAATTGCTTGGCAGTATTCACATCGCTAACGCCATGTATTAAGGTTCTGCCATCTTGAAACACGACAAAACGAACATCGTCAATTTCAAAAATGAGGACTTCACCATTATCTCTAATTTTATCTGTAAGGTTACCGATCTCTTTCACTAAATTAGAAACTGATAAGCTCCCTTTTTCTCCTGGTCTTACTTGTACCGTATCTCTTCCACAAAGCATAGCCGTTTTCAACCCTCTTTCCTTGGTTAAATAAGGATAAATTGCTGATTGAGAACAAGATGAACAAATGGGATCTACTAACCTACTTACATTAATCGCACTATATGACCGTCCCCATATATCGACTTGTACTAACTCCGGAGATGTACCATTATCTGTTAAGTATTTTAAGCACTCCGTTGTCTGATAGGCAGCTGTCACCTGTACCGCAGGAGAAATAATTCCAACCGTATCACAGGTTTTCCCTTCCTGAGGAAGGTGATCAATTAAACATTGTAAACAAGGAGTTTTTCCAGGAATAATGGTAAGTGCGATGGCAGTACTCTGTAAGCAGCCACCATATGCCCAAGGTTTACGATGTTTTGCTAACACATCATTCATTACAAAACGCGTTTGAAAATTATCTGTTCCATCAATAACAAAATCGGCATCTTGTACTATTTTCTCTCCATTCTCCTCAGAAAACTCTTCTACAATTCCCGTAATCTCCACTTCCGGATTAATCGCTTTTAATCTTCGTTGAGCTGCTTTTGCCTTCGTTCGATTCTGTCTCGCATCATCTTCTGTATAAAGCTGCTGACGCTGAAGATTACTAAGTTCGATATAATCGCGATCAACCAGCGTCAGCTTACCTATTCCTGCTCGAACAAGCATTTCCGCATTTGCACTTCCTAATGCTCCAGCGCCAATTACGACAACATGTTTGGTCACTAATTGGCGCTGGCCAGTCTGTCCAATTGGGGCAAAGCGTTCCTGGCGAGCATACCGTCCTGTTATCATTCAATCATCGCCGTCTCTGGACTACTCTTCATTCCGTACATTCGTTTGGGAATACGGCCTGCTTTATATCCTAATCGTCCAGATTGTACAGCCAACCTCATCGCTTCCGCCATTTGAATTGGATCTTTTGCGCCAGATACAGCTGTATTTAATAAAACCCCATCTGCTCCAAGCTCCATGGCATAAGCGGCATCACTCGGAGAACCAATCCCTGCATCGACAATTACGGGGATGTCGGATTGTTCGATAATAAATTGCAAATTCATTGTATTAATAATGCCTTGACCCGATCCAATTGGTGAAGCCCCTGGCATAATTGCATGTACACCTGCTTCTTCCAATCGTTTTGCTAATACAACATCATCAGAGGTATAGGTTAATACAGTGAAGCCCTCCTCTAGCAGTTGTACTGAAGCTTTCATCGTTTCAAAAGGATCAGGCAGCAAGGTTTTCTCACAACCGATAACTTCCACTTTAATCATGTCACATAAACCTGTAGCCTTAGCTAAACGGGCAATTCTTACCGCCTCATTTGCTGTCTTAGCGCCAGCAGTATTTGGTAGTAAATCATATTGCTGCAAATCTAATTCTTCTAACAGATTCGGCTCGTTTTCATCAAATATGTTCATTCTCCTGACGGCAAAGGTTAATATTTCTGTTTTGGATGCTATCACCGCCTTCTTTTGACTTTGAAATGTCGGGTACTTTCCAGTACCTAGCATCAGTCGGGAATGAAATGATTTTCCGCCAATTGTTAACATGACTTATCCTCCTCCTACAAAATGAACAATTTCAATAGTATCCCCATTAGTTAATATTGTTTCGTCATACACTGTTTTATTAATAATTTGTTGATTCTGTTCGACTACCGCGAGTTTCGCTTGAATGTTAAAGCTTTTTAGTAACTCGCCAATAGTTGAATTCTTAGCTACCTCCACCTGACGTCCGTTCACGTGTATCTGCATATGTGATCCCCTCTTTCCTGAAACGATTTGGTGTAAAAAGACGCTGGATCGATGATGGTACATAACGCTTTAAGACCATATCACTAACTAGTTTCCCTGTAGCAGGAGCAAGAAGAATACCATTTCGATAATGTCCGGTTGCAAAATACAAATGGGGAATCTCAGGATGTTCTCCAATAATTGGCTTACCATCTTTGGTGCCCGGACGAACACCAGTCCAACAGCTATGCAGTTCTTCCTGCTTAAACGATGGGAACAACTTCAATAAGTGATTCATTAATTCAAAAATGCCACCTGTTGACGTATAACTATTGCTATCATCATGATAGCTAGTTGCACCAATAATATAGCGTCCGTCTCGTTTTGGTACCAAATACAGATTGTGAAAGAATAACGTCTGCTGAATAGATTGAATGCTTGGCTTTATGGCAAAGCATTCTCCTTTTGTTGGGACCATTGGATTCATTAATCCTGTCGCTTCAAACCACCTCCCACTTTTTACACCTGCCGCTACAACAACATGATCAGCTGAGATAACATCGTTATCGATTTGAATATGAAAAACATCATGGTCATGGACTATTTCTCCAACTTGACAATTCTCGATCAACTGACCTCCCATTGATAAAGATGCCTGTTTAAAAGCTTCACACACTTTCAATGGTTCTACATGTCCATCTCGCCGCATATATAATCCCCCTACTGCCTGGGATAAAGCTGATGTTCGTTTCCTAATCCCTTCCGCATCCAACCATTCTAAGCCTTCAAATGCATTTTGTTTTGCTCGCAGTCTTTGCTTCTGTTCTTCATTCGTAGCTATCTCGAGTATACCGTTGGTGGAAAGCTGAATATCAATCCCTGATAACGAAAATAGTTCTTTGCTTAGAGATGCATACATATTTCTACTTGCTTGGCAAAATTGATAATACGTACCTTCCTGATCATTTTCTGTGTGTACACCAAGCATGCCCGCAGCAGCTTGTGTAGCTTTTCTTCCACTTCTACCTTGTTCAATTACCGTCGTTACAACCCTACTTTTACTTAAATAGTAAGCAATGGATTGCCCAATAACGCCTCCACCTATAACCACTACATCAACGTGTCTCTTCATATCGATTCACCTCCTTTCGAAACGATTGCACTGCCTGCAGTGGATTATTTTGACTAAAAACACCTGACATTACAGCAATCCCACTTGCCTTCGCTTGATAAATATCCGTTACCTTTGCGCTTGTGATTCCACCGATTGCATAAACGGGAATGCTCACCTCTTTTGCAACTGCTGCTAATTTCTCTACTCCTTTTGGTTTCACCCCTTTCTTGCTCGCTGTCGAAAAGACATGACCATACAAAATATACGTAGCACCTAGCTGCTCCGCTCTCTTAGCTACTTCGTTGGAGTGCGTCGATACCCCTACTTGTAAACCGGGGGATTGTTTTCGGAGATCGTGTACCTCTTGTATTCGCTTTTCTGAAAGGTGAAGTGTCTTCACATTCGTTTCACCAGGTAGTGTTGTATGGCCATGAATAATTAGTTTTTCTTCCGGAACTCCTTGTGCAAGCACACGTTGAATGAACAAAGAATAGTCCTGCTCGGTCATTTGTTTTTCTCGTAGAATGACAGCATCAAGATAGGGAATAATACTCGCTATTGTCTGGATAAGGTATTTCTCCTCCTGTTCACCGGTAGTCACCGCAATTAGTTTCATCACTTCCTCTCCTTTTCTACAAAAAAATGCCACTTTTCCAGCAAAGGAAAAGTGGCATGAATCTATAACGATATCCTAAAAAAGGTATATGTCGCTGATACACACTACTCCTGTCACTTTCCTCCGCTGGTTCTTACTCCAGTTCAGGTTCAAAGGGTCTCCATGTCACACATAGATCTCAGCCATTACGTAAAGGCACCCCTAGTGAAGCGTAATTTAATTATTCAATATGCATTTGTCTATAAAATACATGATTTTGGACTATTCGTCTACCAAAAATGAACAATTTTCTATTTTTTTGCCATTCTCTACTAACAAAAGAGCTGACCTAATGAGCCAGCCCCTTAACATCTCTTTTATTTGGTATAGCGTTTAACTTCATCAATCTTTTGTTCTTTTGCAAGTTCACGAGTTGCGCGTGGCGCGGTCCAAAATGTGGTTAACATGAGTAACGATACAGGAACAGCCGTCACCACAATAAAGGATTGTAGCGATCCAACACTATCCTCGCCAATAGTGATGAGTACAGTTGCGACAAGTCCCATAAGAATTGCCCAGAACACACGCAGGAATTTCGATGGGTCTCCATTACCTGTAATCGCCATCGAGATGGTTAATGACATCGAATCGGTTGTCGTTAATACAAACACAATAGTTGCTACTAAAAAGAAGAAACCGATAATCGTACCAAGTGGCAATTGTTCTGCGATAGCAATCATAGCTGCTGGAGGTCCAGCACTATTTAAAGCTTCAGATACGGCACCAGGGTTATTCATTTCAGCAAAAATCCCTGTGCCACCAACAACTGTAAACCAGAACGTCGTTACCACAGGTGCAATTACCGCAACAGCAGTTACAAGCTCTCGAATTGTGCGACCACGAGAAATACGACTAACAAACATCGCCATCATTGGACCATAGCCAATGAACCAAGCAAAGAAAAAAACGGTCCATAAGCCAAGCCAAGCTCCATCTCCACGGAAGGTGTTTAAGGTTAGGAAGTCTTGGACATATAATCCAAATGATTGCAAATAGGAATCAAAAATAAATAATGCTGGACCTAGAATAATCACAGCAACCATTAAACAAACTGCGAGAATAATATTATAGCTGCTTAAAATTTGGATTCCTTTATGAATTCCTGTCGCAGCAGAAATCCCAGCTGCTAGAACAATAACGATAACAATAAGACATTGTACAAATAAATTATTTGGTACACCGAACAATGCACTTAATCCATAACCTGCTTGTAATCCAAGGAATCCAATTGGACCAATCGTACCAGCTGCCACTGACACAATCGAAAAGGCATCAACAAACGTACCAAGTGCACTTTTTTTCATAATCTTATCGCCAAAGATCGGATAAAGCATCGATCTTGGCTTTAATGGTGCATTTCGATGATAATGGGAATACATGAATACAATCGTACCTAATGTTCCTAAAATTGCCCATGAGACAAAACCCCAATCGACAAAACTTGCTGCAAGTGCAGGTACTACTGCTTCTGTAGTCCCAGCCTCAATTCCTGAGAAATGTGGTGGGATGGTTAAAAAATGGCTCAACGGTTCTGCCGCTGCCCAAAAAACACCACCTGCCGCTAGCAGCGTACACATAATAATCGAAATCCACTTGAACGTTCCAATCTCAGGCTTTTCTAATTTTCCTAAACGAATTTTCCCAAACTTTGAATACCCAAGTATTAATGCAATGACTAGAGTTCCTACCATTAGAACTTGATATATCGAGCCGAAATAGGTTACCGACCAATTAAACATCGTATTAACTACATAGGTGACCATTTCCTGGTTTATTAATGCAAGAATTACAAAGGCAAGTAGCGCCCCTCCACTTAGAAAAAGAACTGGCTTATCTATGGTTTGATCTTGCTTCTTTCTATTCTTCAACAATCTGCTCCTCTCAATTCTATACAAAAAAATCTCACATAACCATATACTGACCTGTTTGCTTTTCACTTATTTAGTCAGTTGTATGTGAGATTTAATAAGCATTTTTAAATTAACATACAGCGTTAAAGGATACATTTTTTCCGAAAACCTGTCAAGTTTAATAAATTACCAAAGGAAGAATGCAGTCTTACTAACTTTTGATTATAATTTTTCCATAAAGTGAAACTTTAATCAATGAGGGTTTTGGTTTCTCCCTACCACAAGGGTGTGACCTAAATGCCTTTGAACCAATATTGGCAGTCTCCCATTTACCAACATTGATTTCACTTTATTGGGTTGAAGTGAGAGGCTTACTACCAGTTATATATAATAAATCTGCAAGATCGCCCGCTTATTCATAGCGATCGGGGGTATCAGTATACATCTAAAATGTTTAAGCAAAAGATAGATGCCGCAAACATGAAGCAAAGTATGTCACGAGTCGGACGATGTATTGATAATGGGCCGATGGAATCTTTTTGGGGAACACTGAAAAGCGAGAAGTATTATTTAAATAAATATGAGTCCTTTGAAGAATTATCTGCATCCATAGAGGACTATATACATTTCTATAATTATGATAGATATCAAAAACGACTAAACGGCCTTAGCCCTATCGAATTTAGAGCTAAAACCGCTTAAGTCAGTTTTTATTATTTCCACTGTCTACTTGACAGGGGGCACTTCATTTAACTAATTATCGTCCGTTTTTAATTGTTTCTTTATTCTTTTGTATCAGTCTCTTTTAAGTCTATTTCTGAAAGTCCACCTTTGCTGTTTCTAATAAATGAACATGTGATTCGCTTGGTTTTGTTTCAGCAATTATCATTCCATTACGAACTGAATAGAGTACGGAAGCTTGTTTACGAATAGCTTCGTATTCATCTTCAGCATCCAAGACGATTATGTTTGCTGGTTTTCCAGCTTCAATTCCATAATGTTCTTCGATATTCATTGTTTTTGCACTGTTTGTTGTAATGAGATCGATAGCATTAATAATTTGTTCATAACCCATTAATTGAGAAGCATGAATGCCCATATGGAGCACCTGCAACATATTTCCTGTACCAAGTGGATACCACGGATCAAAGATATCATCATGTCCGAAGCAGACATTCCTTTCTGCTTCTAGTAATTCTTTCACACGCGTTAAACCACGTCGCTTCGGATAGGAATCAAATCGTCCCTGTAAATGGATATTAACGAGTGGATTGGAAATGAAATTGATATTTGAAAGTCTTAATAAACGAAACAGCTTATACGCATATGCATCATTATAGGAGCCCATAGCCGTTGTATGACTGGCCGTTACCCTGGAACCTAATCCGCGTTCATATGCCTCTGTAGCCACTACTTCTACAAAACGTGATTGCTCGTCATCAATCTCATCACAGTGAATATCAACAAGACGATCATACCTTTCTGCTAGGTCGAAAGCGATCTTCATCGAATCCACACCATACTCACGGGTAAATTCAAAGTGGGGGATTCCACCAACCACGTCCGCACCTAACTTTAATGCTTCTTCTACTAATTCTTTACCATTTGGATAGGACAGGATTCCCTCTTGAGGAAAAGCTACCAACTGTAAATCTACATAAGGTGCCATTTCTTCTTTAACTTCTAATAATGCTTGTAAAGCTATTAATTTCGGATCAGTAACATCAACATGTGTACGTACATGTTGAATTCCTTGAGCAATTTGCCATGTCAATGCTTTCTTAGCACGGGTTTTTACATCCTTTTTCGTTAAGGAAGCTTTCCGTTCTGACCAACGTTGTATCCCCTCGAATAATGTTCCACTTTGATTCCATGCTGGTTCTCCTGCAGTAAGCGTCGTATCGAGATGAATATGAGGCTCAATAAATGGAGGTAACACAAGTGAACCTTTTACATCAATCGCATCTGTCCCATTCCTTTTTGTATTAGCAGGCGTAACAGACGTAATTATTTTATCCTTAATAGTAATATCCCATTTTCCAGCTTTTCCTCGTAAGGAAGCATTTTTAATAATCATTTTAATTACTCACCTTCTCTACATTAGATGTCATCACCTGTTTTTCCTTTAGTTGGACTAGTCTCATCCCCACTACATGAACGACTGCTGAACCAATTAGCGCATTAAGTGGAGCAATACCTGGTATAAATATAGCTGCGGCAATCCCTGCTCCCCACGCAACTATCGCAACCCAGTTAATCGCTTGAAACGTCATGCTTCTAAAGGCCTGGTAATTTCCCCGGTGAAGGATAAAGAAATCTGCAAGAATGATTGCTCCTATTGGTGGTAGCGCAGAACCTAATAACGTTAAAAATCCAACAAAGTTGTTATATAGCCACATCGCAGCTAATGTTCCAATGATTCCGTTAAAGATGACAAGTTTTTGCTTTGGTAGCTTCGTAATATTTGATAATCCAAGTCCAGAAGCATACAGCGCATTGTCGTTGGTCGTCCAAATATTTAAACCCAATACGACAATTGCAGGTAAAATGAGCTGTTGCATAAACATCACTTCCGAAATATCTGCATACCCTGTTGCAATGGAACCAATCGCTCCAAAAACAAACATCAGTGTATTTCCGATAAAAAAGGCAATGACTGTTGTCACAACTGCTGATCGTTTTTTACGAGCAAATCGAGTAAAATCTGGAGTTAGTGTCCCTGCACTAATAAATGAACCAATACAAATGGTTAAAGCAGCTGCTAGACTAATTGCTTCTTCTGGCTGATAATTCAATAATCCTTGCATACCACCTATACTGTCAGCTGCTTTAAAAACAGATGTACTTCCTAATATCGTAATTAATGGTACTGCAATAAAACTAATGATAGCGAGAGCCTTCATGCCAAAAAAAGCAGTAAATGTCATAGCCATACCTGCTATGGCAATCAGCAGATAGATATCTATACCGGTTACTTTTTGGACCGGCACTGCAAACATCGCGGTGCCAACTCCAAACCAGCCAATTTGCGTAAAAGCAAGCAGAAATGAGGGAAGAAACGATCCTTTTTCTCCAAATGCATATCGAGCAAGTAAGTGTGTAGATAATCCAGTCTTTGCAGCTATATACGCCAATGCCCCCGTGTACCCACCAAGAATTAAATTACCCACAAGCACAATGCCAATAAATTGTACAAATGTTAGTCCTTGTCCCAATTCTCCCCCAGACATCATACTTGCTGAAAAGAAGGTCAATCCAAGCATGACCACAAGCGTTTTAAAAAATCCATTGCGTTTGTGCAACGGCACTGCTTCTAATGAAAACTCTACGTCCATTTTTTTCATCTATCTTTCCTCCTGGTTGTGGTACCAACCCAAGAAGAGAATATGGTGTAAAAAAATAGGCTTCCAGTCGCTTGCGACAAGAAGCCTATGTTCAAAGGGACTATCCACATCCAAAAACATTGCTAGCTTTACTATGGATAATTGTTAAATCAATACATATCCCTACACATATCCGCTGTCCTTGTCAGCCTCTCTGGACTGAATTAAAGGTACCATATTTAATTAACTCTATTATTACAGAATTTTAGATGGATCGTCAAGGTGAAATTTACTTCCACTTTTTAATTAGCTTATCAGCTTGTTTTTGAAAGCTATCAAAAGCTTTATCAGATATTACATCTTTTTCTAATTGTTGATCAAGTAGACTTTTCCACCCCTTCATGTGTTTCACTACTTTTTTTGCTTTTTGTTTATTTTCATAACGACTCACTGCTATCAAATGTAATTCTAATTCATGGAAAGCATCTGCCGTGTACACTTTATCACGATTATCACGAAGCGACTTCAACAATGATTGTGTACTCGTATCTTGATGCCGTTTTGAAACAAAAACATTTAGTTCTGCTGCGGAAGCAAATCCTCCAACACCTTCAATTGCTTCTAATTTAATATGCGACGCTTCTATTGAATCAAAACGAATACTTTTTTCCGCTTTATCGTTACTCCACTCTCCATTTGCTATTTCTCTAAAATTTTCACCATCGGTACTAGTATACAGCTTGTATTTAGTAATAATTCCATTAGTCCCAGACTGTCTAGGTAAATAGGTAACTTCATTAATTTCGTGCTTGCCCCCAAGGTCTAGGGTGATAGATTGTGGCAACTTATCATCTCCAGACCAATCCGTATGCCACATCGTGTTTTGGTTTCCATCAATAGCATTTTCGGCTGGGTCCGAACCTGATTGTTCGCTCGTTGCAGTTGCAGTCATCTCCGATTGTTTAAGTTTATATGGATCCATAATAGACACGTTCGAATAAGCATTAGTGGTATAATCATCTCCACTCTGTTTAAATGTCGAATGGGCTACTATATCATATTCACCTTCGCCTGTATGCTCTGGAGGTATTAATGTGAATGTGGCAGTGACCTCTTTATCCTTATCCAGCTTATTAAACAAAGCGTTTGTCGATCCATCTACTTCCCACCCATTAGGTACTTCTAATGAAAGTAGCACATCTTTCATTTTTTTGGTCGAACCATTCAGAAAGCTTGCTGTCACAGTAATGGGATCTCCAGCTTTTTTCTCATCCGGTACTTCCAAGCGAAATAATGCTGCAGGATCACCTTCGTCATCTCCTACACTACTGGATCCATGTATTGTCATTGTGAAGGATTCACTCGTTGACATTGGTTTGGTCTTTATGTGTACAATACCGTTACGATCTTCCGCATCATAGTACCAACCTTCACTTGCCTTTGCAAAATCTTCCTTCGAATCATATTCCATTAATTTCTTGCCTTTTCCGATCCCTACATTTGCAGGTTTTTCACCTGTATGAACAGTAAAGGTATACGGTCTGCTTTCTGGTTTTCCATCATATTCGCCATCGCTGGAACCAACTGTAATCTCAATATTACCTTTACCATTCTTCGGTGCGTTGGTTGTAATTAATTGTTTAGCCGAGGCTCCATCTTGATACTCCCGACTAATACCATCATCCTCATATAAGGAGAAACTACTTTCGCCATGGGGATAAATATCGAGTATCACTCGATGATCATTGGCTAATTCTTTAAAGGAATTATTTTCTGGCCACATCGGAATAATCGCACCAGCTTTAACAAACAGCGGAAGTTTATCTAATGGTGCATCATAATCGTTCACGATACGTGGTCCGTTATAAACTTTACCACTCCAATAGTCTAGCCATTTCCCTTTTGGTAAATAAATCCCATCTCGTGTTTCTGTATCTTCATATACCGGAGCAACAAGCATGGATTCGCCAAACAAGTATTGATATTGTGTCGTTTTATTCCAAGTTACAGGGTCGTCAGGATATTCTAACACCATGGAGCGAGCTAAAGGCACGCCGCTTTGATGTGCCTCTGCCGCATAGGTATATATATAAGGCAAAAGCTGTTGTCTTAGCTTTAAGTATTTTCGGTTTATGGAGGTATACGGTTCTCCATACCTCCATGGCTGTTTATCTGTATCCGCCCAGCCTGACATGCTCATTAATACTGGATTAAATACTTTCCACTGTAAGTCTCTTACGTATGTCTCTGCACTTCCACCAAAAATCCCATCAATATCTCCTGTTGTGAATGCTTGCCCAGATAATCCGGAACCAGCAATTGTTGGAATATGAAAGCGAATGTTTTCCCATGATCCTGTTTGATCACCAGTCCACTGAACAGCATAACGTTGAGCCCCGGACCAACCTTCAACCATCCAGGTAAAGCCCCGTGCGTTACTATTTTCTTCGATGCCTTGATAGGCTTCTTTTGCAGCGTTTAATGCAAATCGATAACCTGGTCCAACCCAAGCAACATCTAATTTTCTAACACGGACTCCTGCTTCACTAACTTCATATTCCTGATCTGGCAAGCCGTCTTCTGTCCATAGCCCAAGTTCAATATTCCGGTCTCTTAATTCTTGACCTACTTCCACCAGACCTTCATAGCCACAGCCATACCCATCATTAACAAGCATCCAGCCTACAGGCATGTCGTATTGTAGATACCCATTTGCCACCTCTAGAGAGTCTATAGTCGTTTGCCCTTCGTCATTATAGCAATCTGCATCGCCAAGCTCCAGACCATATAATGGCGGCATAAAAGGTCGACCAGTAAGCTCAGTATAACCGTCCAGAATCTCTTTTAAATCAGGTCCATAAAAATAATAGGAGTCAAATCTTTTTTCTTTGTGTATTGTCTTTACTGGGTCGTTAAAGGAATAAGATCCAGGAGAAAAGGTGTTTCGAAAAACGCCATAACCACTTGTACTCATATAAAATGGAACAGCATTCGGATGTCCACCATCTTCCCAATTATAAGAGGTGGATATTTCTATCGTTTCATCTCTATGAGTAAATCGACCATTTTGCATACCACCACCAAAGAACTGTTCTTCTTCAGCACGTTTTAATGTTTGGCTCGTTTCTTCATCATCCCATGATAACCCTTTCATTTCCTTCCATACAACGGTTTTATTGTCTGATTCATATAGCTCAAACCGCAATGGCTGTTTATAAACACGCAATGTCACATCTTTGGTATCAATACGATAGTAATCTCCTTCATTAGACCAATTCGTTGTTAACTCTGGAAATTCATGTTTTACGATGATAGCTTCTCCAGCCGGATCCGTAAATTCTCCATCTTGAGCCAACCAAATCCGGAACATATCATCCTTGTAAAAAACAACACGAACCTTTGCATCACCAGCGGATAACGTATAGGTGTTCTCTTCCACAGAGAAGTCTGTAAGATTCCCAATTACAGTTTCATGTTTTTGCTCCTCCTGCGCAAAACTAGCTGATGCCAACATTGTAAGCGCAACTATGATAACAGCGTTAGAGACGAGCAATTTTAAAAGTTTCTCCACTTTATTAATCACTTCCTATCGTTTAAAATTATTCTCTCTTCCTAGCTATAAAACTAGCTTTTAAAAAATGACCCCTCCTTCGTAGTCGATTACGTTATTGAAGTAATACTAGCCAAAGTAATCCTTCCATTCTTCTGGCTTCCCATTAGATTTAAAAATCATGTGGTTATAACCAGTTGTTTAGAGTATAGATTCTTTCCTTAATATTTAAAAGGGTATTTTTATTCAAAATAAACACACTACTATTAGACTATCTCTATTAATTTAGTACTTACGTTTTAACCATACATAGAAAAGAGAAGTGGATGACTGATTTGATCATACAAAACGTTTACTTTTTAATTGTTTAGGAAAGTAAAAAGACTATTGCACAAATATGCAATAGTCTCTCTAATTCGTTATCACAACTAGCTTTCCTCTGTCCTATTTCCATTAGCTAATTGCTCATGAGTATACTTCCAATACTTTAAAGCTTATCTTTTGTAACTTTAGAGATAAGCGTTCAGGTTATTTACCCATCCTTTCTAACACTTTAGTCTGTTTTCGACAAATACCTACGAATACCTGAAAGCTCCTCATAATACCCTTTTGTTGTCACTGGAATGATTTCCACATCTTTTTTTGAATTTGGTGAATGAATCATCTTACCGTCACCAGCATACATCGCAACATGATGGACACTTCCCTTGCCCTGATCATGGGCAAAAAACAAGAGGTCTCCAGGCTGAATATCTTCATATGCCACCGGCTCACCATGTGTTGCTTGAATACTGGAATCACGTGGAATCGTTATCCCGTGAGATTGATACAGGGTAAATGTAAATCCAGAGCAGTCAAATCCGAATCCACTCATACCTGCCCACAGATAATGCAGGCCCAAGAATTGCTTCCCTGCCTCTACTAACGCTTGTCCCGTTGGCGTCGGAATAGCTTTTTGAGATTCATAGGTTTTGGCATCTGCTTTCTTCACCCATGCATGACTTCCAGATGGTAGCATCACACGATATGCATGCTTGGATTCACCTAGATAAGGTAAGCGTGTATTATAGCTAATCTCCATTCCTTGATGGCGGAAAGCTGGTGTATGATATAAATAACTAGTTGGTGCGTCTACCATAACAAATGGATCATCAGTTTTATTAGCGAACTTCGTTGTATAGGTGAGCTGTGAAGCTGGCATCCAACCGCTGTAACCTAATTCCTCTTTTGGTGTAGGTTGTCCATCAACAGCAACCTTCACCCACTCTCCTTCTGTTTCAAGAATAGTGACTTTATTCCCATACAGAGCCTGCGTCTCCAGCATCCCATCACCAGACAACTGCAATTCTTGTTCATACGTCATATCTTCTTTCCATTTCCAAATAGCTACTGGATTGCTCGCAGATGGTTGATCCACTTCCCGTAAGATATTAGGCTCAGTCCAAAGCGTAGCGACTGCAACATCTATATAAGCAATCATATCTTCTTCGGCTTCAAATACATGCTCCTCAGAATTGCCTGCCGCCTGTGATATGATTGGTTTTACTAAGATACATCCAATTAACGCCATTCCTAGTATTTTCATCCATTTTACAAACATGAATTTGCCTCCTTCTATGATTTTTCCATGTTAATCTTTCGGTTGATTCACTGTGCCAATGCCAGCAGCAGATGATAGATGTAATTTCTCACCTTGATAATCAATTACCGTAGGCTGTTCTACTAACCATAGTGGAGCATCCAGGTCATAGTAGAGTACATTTGGATGCGCTGCGGCAAAGTGTGCTGCTGCTCCAACAGAATAACTAGATTCCATCATGCTGCCAATCATACATGGAATTCGATGCACCATAGCTAAATTAGCGATGCTTAGCGCATTCCGAATCCCACCGCATTTCATTAACTTAATATTTAACAAATCCACATAATGACCACTGACAATCGTAAATGCATCTAACGGAGAAAAGATACTCTCATCTGCCATAATTGCCGTCTGCACATGGTCTGTAACAAACTTTAGCCCTTCTAGATCCTTGGCTTTTACTGGCTGTTCAATAAACTCTATTCCCGAATCCATTCGTTCCATCTCTTTAATTAACTGGACAGCTTGTTTCGGTCGCCAGCCTTGATTCGCATCTAGCCTGAGCAACACATCCGTAGGGATAGCTTCTCTTATCGCAGAAACCCTTGCGATATCTAGTTCTGGCTTTGAGCCTACTTTAATTTTCAAACGAGAATAACCAGCTTCGACCCATTTTTTGGCATCAGCTGCCATCTTCGCTGGATCATCGACACCAACCGTCATTGATGTATGAAGTGATTGATTATCACCTAATAATTGATATAGTGGGATATTCAACCATTTGCTATATGCATCATAAAGTGCCATATCAGCCGCTGCCTTGGCACTCGTATTTCCTATACAACTATTCTGGACCGCTGCCAGCAGCGTTTGGAAATGAGAAAGGTCTTGATGCAAGATAGCCTGTTTAATTGGTCCTTCTAAAGCTGCTTGAATGCTTTGTGCAGAATCACCGGTGATCACCCAAGTCGGTGCTGCTTCTCCTTTACCTACCATGCCATTTTCTAAATGAATAATTATCGTTATACTTTCAATTTCAGTTGCCGTCCGCAATGCCGTTTTAAACGGGGTGTGCAACGGGATTTTTCGGTATGATACCTGTATATCCTCAATAAGCAACACAATTTCCTCCTTTTTCTACTTTTAAACATTGATCTATCTTTCTATTGTTCTGTGAATCTACTGATATCTTATGCCATTTTCTTAAAGAATAGCAGCTTTACAATATTTCAAGTATTTTCCCTATAAACATGCCAAAATACGTACCGAGGAAGGAACCAATTAATGCCATAACTACACCTACTGGGATTAAACTACGACTATAGGAAGCAGCAAGCATCGGTGCTGAGGCCATTCCTCCTATATTTGCTAAGCTGGCAATCCCTAGTGTAAATAAATCGTATTTGAACAGCTTTCCTAGTAACAGCATAATCACTAAATGAATGAGCATAATTAAAAAACCAGAAATCAGATAAATAGGAGCTTGGGCAATCTGTGAGAAATCAGATTGCGAAGCGATTAATGCCACGATAATATACAACATTACATTGGAAACATCTAATGCGCCTGGAATTTTAGATATACGTGTTTGCCCAAGTATTAATCCAATAACAGAAGCAATTAGAATTGTCCATGTAGTCGAACTGAACACATCTCCTAAAGCTGGTAAATGATTTCCAGCTAACGTTGCTAACGCAGAGACAAGTAGACCAATCCCAAGCAAGTACATCATATGCTTAAATTCCGTACCTTGCATATCATTCATTTTGCCTGCATCCTCTGCTAAGCCATTATCCATAATCGTTGTATCTGCTTTCGTCCAACGATTAAACGCACCTGCGAACGGAACCAACCAGAACATAAACATGACCCATACTGCATAATTGATCGTATCCATCATTAACACATAACCAAAAATATTTTCTGGAACCTGTAGAATGTCTTGAAGAGCCACCATATTAGCGCTCCCACCAGTCCAACTACCTGCAAGTGCTCCAAAAGCACGCCATGTATCCGCTACATAAAAGTGATTAAATATCAAGTACACAATGGCAAAACCAAGAATGATACTAATTACCGCAACAAAATATCCACCGAGCATGCGTGGGCCAAGTTTAATGATACTGCGAATATCACATTTCAATAGCATCATCATTAACATTGCAGGAAGCAGAGCATTCTTCACAATAGAATATGCAGGTGCTGTAGCTTCATTATCAAATAAACCAATTGTCTGCAAAAAGGCCGCCCCAATATAAATTAGTACAATACCTGGGATGAATTTTAAAAAGCGGTTCGAGCTAAATTTATTCTCTATTCCAACCATCAGTGCAGCTAACGCTACCAAGACAGCAATATAAAAGAAACCATCTGTAATCATGTTGTTTTCCCCCTAATTATCAAATAATATCTTTCTTACGTTTTATACATGGAAACATCGGATTGTTGCCTCTCCCCCTTTGCCACAAAAGGTGCTCACGTATTCCATAGCAATTACTTTCCCTGTATAATTCTCCATCCAAGATGCAATTACCTTAATTTTCAGACCAAATAAAAAATCCAGCCTAACAAATAATGTCAGGCTGGATTTCGACTAGGCTTCTGTAGTCAAAGCAGCTTTCGCTTGGCTATATTTATATCTTGCATCATGATAGGCGACAACTAGCGCCTTTTGCGATGAACCTTGATATCGCTTGCGAATCGCTTCCTCAATACCCTTATCACCCACCATTCGACCAATAAATAATGATCTTACAAACGCATTGGTTAATTGTATCGTTGAGGAGCATTCGCTATCAATAATCTCATCAGTAGTCGCATCAATCACTAATGCCAGAAAAAATTGACTGTACTTTTTCGTAATTGGGTTGTTCTGCGGTGCCTTTGCATCGCCAATTACATAGATGGTATTGTCATTATACAATGAAAGAATCCCCTTTAGGATGCTGCAGATGATATAAGGGGCCAACAAGGGAAACTTGCAGTAACTTATATCATGCATACGCTTTCTTTTAAATATAGTAACATTATAATATTTTTGAAAATTTACGTCAAATACGATCATTCTTACCATAACTCTTACATAAAGTGAAACTTCCATCCGTGGGAGCTTTGTTATCCCCACGGATGGTTAGGTGAACCAATCGGACATTTACTGGCAGTTGATTCCCCTTTTACCAATTTTGGTTTCTCCTTATTGCTTGAATTGGGAATCTTACTGCCAGTTATATGCGGGATAAAAAGACATTTAACCACGCCTAGTCATTAAACGATCAAATATATCAATTACTTCATTTCTTGTTGAATTGCCCATTTTAGCGTATATTCTACTAATATGTACTTTCGTTGCCCCTTCTGATATTCCAAGGAATAATGCGATCTCTTTATTACTAAAACCCTTTCTTAATAAATATGCTATATCTATTTGTTTTCTAGTCATAGAAAAACCAGACTTTTCAATACGATAAGCAAATGCCTCTTGGTTTGCTCTTTTTCTTTCTTCAATAGCATGCAGTAATGGCGAAATCAGCTTATTCGGTAAATAATAATTAGTTCTATTTAAACTTTCAATTACCTTTGCAATATTATCAGTAACTGAATCATACTTTACAAATATACTATTTACTCCAGCATCAATGAACTTTAAATTAGTTACTCCTAAACAGGCATCTATAAAACCAATTACTCTAATCTCTCTATCTGATAAATCTTTAATTAATGATAATAAATTGTCAGTTTCGTATCTATCTAAATCAATCAATGCCACCGTATTGTTTAATTTCCTTCCAGACCTGCTTACGTCGTCGATAACCTTTATACCCTTTGTTGTGCGAAGAGTTCGTGCAATGTTTTTCATAAAGTCACTATTTGGGATGCAAACGATTTTTATCATAGTATGACCTTCATTCCTGCTTTTAAAGCATTGAGTTTTCGAATTACATACATCATACTAAATACATGGTCATATTTTTAGTTACTTTTCTATTAAATAGTCATATTTTTTCGTCTATTTTTGTAATAAACGTTGAAAATAGCTAACAAGTTCTTTGCGGTTATGAATTTGAAACGTAGTGTAAATTCCACTGATATAATTTTTCACTGTCCCTTCACTGAGAAAAAGCCTTTGGGCAATACGTTTATTAGACATATTCTCTGTTAATAGACAAGCTATATCTAGTTCTCTATTCGATAAATGGATGTTTCGATTTAAAAACGCTTTATTAAGTAGTTCTCTGTTATCATACTTTGTCTCTATAATCTTTCTTGCCAATATCTGTGAGATTTTTCCTGAAAAGACAACTTCATTATGATAAACATCTCTTATAGCTCTAAGTAAATGCTTTGAATCATGGTTTTTTAATAAATAACCTTTACAGCCTGCATTAATAGATGAAATGATTAGATCCTCATCTATAATTGTAGTTAAAACAATTACCTTGATTCCTGAATATTTCTCTATCATTTTTACAATTGCCCTAGCGGTCTGCTTGTAGGGAGTTTGCACATCCATAAGTATAATATCAGGAGTATTCTCTACCATTTTCTCTATTGCTTGATTAACACTGACAGCAGTAGCGATAACCTCTATATCTATTTCATTACTAATTAATGCTCGAAGCCCATCGATAAATAACCTTTGGTCATCTACAATCATCACCTTTATCATTCATATGACCCCTCTATCTCTAATTTCTCCCCTTACATCAAGTGAATAAAGTGAAACTTCCATCCGTGGGGGGTTTTTGTTTATCCCACGGATGGTTAGTACCACAAGGGTATGACCTAAAGGCCTCTGAACCAATCGGACATTTACCGGCAGTTGATTCCCCACTTAGCAATACTGGTTTCTCTTTATTCCTTGAAGTGGGGAGCTTACTGCCAGTTATATGCGGGATAAAGTGAAATAAAACGGTACTGATTAGTCAGTAACCAATTTATCTTTACTAACCAATTAAACATAGCTAGTATGTTTTTAAATATTAAATAGTTCTTTTGTATCATTTCTAAAGTACTATTAATTATACCAAACACTACTATATAATCATAGTTATATTTCAATTCAATGGTTAAATAGTTTAAATTTGGTAATCTGAAAACACCTTAATTTACAGTTAAAAAGAACTAATAAATCGCATAATTTTTATCAACATGAAGCAAATTTCAACAAAACCCTGATTTTCCAGGATTTTTCATAGATAAAAAGACACGAAAATTTTATTCTAAAAAACATCCATTTTCCCTAAACTTCATCCAATTTCTTCCGATAATAGAGATAATAGTTCTATATATTAGCACGTTTATGTGAGGGAGGACCTATAATGAGCAATAAAAAAATAATCATGTCCGTTACTGCAAGTGCAGCAATAGCCTCGGCAATATTTGCAGCGGAAGAGGTAGAAGCAGCGTCTCATAAAGTTAAAAGCGGCGAGTCCTTATGGACAATAGCCCAAAAGTATAATACAAATGTTGCCAAATTAAAATCGATAAACAAACTATCAGGAGATACGATCTACCCCAATCAAATCATAGAAACAGAGAATAACAACACGTCCGGTTCTAGCTCCAGTTCTTCAAAACCAACTAATAATAATTCGAATAGCTCTAAAACGTATACGGTTAAAAGCGGAGACACGCTGAGCGGAATTGCCATTAAGTATAATATCTCGTTGAGCAACCTTATGAAGTGGAACAACCTTAATTCAACATTAATTTATCCAGGTAATGTACTTGCTGTTTCAAAAAATAGTTCAAACGGATCGAGTTCTACTGGATCTAATTCAGGTTCTAGTTCTTCTAATAACAGTTCGAATCAAACAGGTTCAACAAAGGTATATATCGTAAAATCAGGTGATACTTTATCACGGATAGCTCTTCAATATAAGGTTAGTGTAGCTAATTTAAAAAAGTGGAATAACTTAAACTCTGACTTAATTTTTATCGGTCAAAAATTGAGTATAGGTAGTAGCTCAAACACTAATTCAAACGGAAATACCAATGAAAAACCATCTAACAATGTTCAATATAATGTAGAAAAGGTTATTCAAACGGCAAAGAGTATGCAGGGAGTAAAGTATGTTTGGGGAGGATCGACACCATCAGGATTTGATTGTAGTGGTTTTATTCATTACGTGTACAAAAAAGGCGGCATGAGTATAAATCGACTTTCCAGTGATGGTTATTTTAATCGCTCCCATTATGTTACAAAGCCTCAAGTAGGGGATCTTGTCTTTTTTGCAGGAACCTATCGTCCTGGCATATCTCACCTAGGCATTTATTTGGGGAATAACACCTTCATTCATGCTGGTTCAAGTGGAGTGCAAATAAGCAGTTTAAATAACTCCTACTGGAAAAAACATTTTGATAGTTTTAAACGCTTTTATTAATAGTGTAGCTAGTCATTTTTCGTTAATACAGCTAACAAAATCCTTACATCGCAAGCCAGCGACATAAGGATTTTTTGTTGTTACGATTTTATCAAAGTAATAGTTTATTTACACCATTACGATGCCTCAACCCTTGATTACCATTTTTCACGATAATTCTCTGCTCAATCCAGTAATAGACTCACCATGCCCAGCCAATACTTTCTTCATGTAAGTTTCTATTTTCTTATTTCTCATTCGCATTTATCAATAATTATTCAGCAAAATTTCGTAAAATATAGATAACTATACCAGTTAAATGATATACTGAAAACAATGAAATTACTGAAAAAGGATGTCTGCTATGTGTAACACCTATGTATTACATAATGTGTCACGTTTAAATCATCAAAAATACGACTTTTTTATTGAAGATGGAACAATAAAAGCTATTTCTGAGCCCAAAACTTTAAATGGAGAGCATGTAATTGATTGCACTGGTCTATACGTCTCAAGTGGCTGGATTGACTTGCATGTACACGCCTTTCCTGAATTTGATCCTTATGGGGATGATGTCGATGAAATCGGCATCAAGCAAGGAGTAACAACTGTTGTAGATGCAGGTAGTTGCGGAGCGGACCGCATTGCAGACCTCCACGAGCTATCCAAGCAGTGTAAAACAAATCTACTTGCTTTTTTGAACATCTCTAGCATTGGTCTAAAACGAATAGACGAATTATCTAATCTAAGCTGGATTAATAGTGATAAAGTGGTTAAGGCAGTGGAACAATTTCCTGACTTTATCGTCGGTCTAAAGGCAAGAATGAGTAAAAGCGTTGTAGGTGAACAAGGAATTAAGCCTCTACAATTGGCTCGTCGTTTATCTCTCATCACGAAACGCTCGTTAATGGTTCATATCGGTTCAAGTCCTCCTTATATAGAACAAATTTTCGATTTATTAGAAAAGGAAGACATCGTCACACATTTTTTGCACGGAAAGGCAAATCGTCTATTTGATAATAACGAGCACATCCATTCATTTGTTACGAAAGCAGTTAATAAAGGCATTCATTTAGATGTTGGACACGGTTCAGCAAGTTTTTCATTTCAAGTAGCCGAAGCAGCAAAAAGACAAGGATTAAAATTCGACACAATTAGTACGGATATTTATCGAAACAATCGACTGAATGGACCAGTATATAGTATGTCTAAAACACTATCTAAATTCCTCTATCTTGGTTATTCAATAGAGGAGGTAATTGCTGGCGTAACGATCAATGCTGCTAATTGGTTAAAGATGCCAAAACTCGGAAGAATTCAAGAAGGAGAACCAGCTAATTTAACTTTATTTTCAATAGAGAATAGCCCTGTAAAGCTAATTGACTCGGAAGGCGAGGAACAAATAGCTACCAAACATATTAAGGCTAAAGGAGTGTTTAAGAATGGAACGTACCTTACATGCTAACTATGGTTTAAAGCGTGTCATTAATGCAAGTGGTCGAATGAGTATTCTTGGAGTATCCGCTCCGACAGATTCCGTTATGGAAGCTATGAAGCAAGGAGGACAAAATTACGTTGAAATGGCAGATTTAGTGAATAAATCTGGTGACTACGTTGCCAATCACTTAGCCTCTGAAGCTGCTGTAATAGTTAATTCGGCATCTAGCGGAATTGTATTGTCTGTTGCTGGACTAATAACTGAGGGGAACCGTCGTAAAAGCGATCGCCTACATCAGGAACCAATTGAGAAGAATGAGGTTATCTTGTTAAAAGGTCATAATGTACACTATGGAGCCCCTATCGAAACAATGGTTTACTTAGGTGGTGGTACAGTTGTTGAAGCTGGATATGCTAATGAAGGTAAGGCAGAGCATATCCGTGAAGCCATTTCATCAAAAACAGCAGCTATTCTATATGTTCAATCACATCATGCCGTACAAAAAAACATACTTTCCGTTGAGGAGGCTTATCAAGTCGCTCAAGAGAAGCAAATCCCTTTCATTGTAGATGCTGCGGCTGAAGGAGCGTTGCAAAAGTATATAAACTACGCTGATGTTGTTATTTACAGTGGATCAAAAGCAATCGAAGGGCCAACCTCCGGTATTGTCGCCGGTAGAAGAAAATACATCGAATGGATAAAGGTACAATTGCATGGAATTGGCCGAAGTATGAAAGTAGGTAAAGAGTCTATTTTTGGTTTACTTAAAGCGCTTGATGAATATGCGAATAAGCCTGATAATAGTCTACTGCAAAAAGAAGTCTTAACAGAATTAGAAGACTTAAATCATATTTCCGGTATAACTGTAACGGTTGTTCAAGATGAAGCAGGTCGAGCTATATATCGAGCACGAATTCAGATTGATGCCAATATTGCTTCGATCTCTGCAAAAAAATTAACCCAACAGCTTCGTAATGGCAATATAGCTATCTATACAAGAGATTATGGGGCGAACCAAGGTTTTTTTGATATCGACCCACGTTCATTAAAGAATGATGATATCCATATTATTAAAGAAAGTATTAAAACATACGTAGGAGGGATGTAACATGCTAGCCATCGAAAAACGGTTTTATAAGCAGCGTGTCGCATTGAATGTTTTAGCCAATAGCCCCGAAAATGCCAAAGCAGTTTTCCAAGCTGCTGAAGGACATGTTTTAATTGGAGTACTATCAAAAGATTATCAAACAATCGATAATGCTATTGCAGCTATGCAAGCTTATGGAGAAGCGATAGACGGAGCCATATCTATTGGACTAGGAGCGGGAGATAATAAACAAGCTTCTGTTGTTGCTGAAATTGTAAAGCATTATGCTTGTGACCACATTAATCAAGTATTCCCTGCTGTTGGAGCAACAAGAGCTAATTTAGGTGAACGTAATAGCTGGATTAATAGTTTAGTATCTCCTACGGAGGATCCAAACCTCGTTAAGATTTCCACTGGAGCAATTAGTGCTACTATAGAGGAGCAAGCTATTGTACCTATCAAATCTGCAATTGCTCTAATTCGCGATATGGGAGGAAATGCTATTAAATTCTTTCCTATGAAAGGACTTACAACGATTGAGGCATACAAGGCTGTTGCCAAGGCATGTGGGGAGGAAGATTTTGGATTAGAGCCTACTGGTGGAATAAATAAAGAAAACTTTAACACCATTTTGGAAATCGCATTAGCGGCAAATGTTCCTAAAATTATTCCTCATGTATACTCTTCCATTATTAGTAAACAGACTGGTGAAACAAATATTGAAGATATTTATGCGTTAACTGACATCATGAAGAAATTAGTTGATACATATGATTAAGCATATTGCCGCATTTGGTGAAGTCATGATGCGATTGCAGGTTCCTGATTACAAATTACTCTCACAAGCAGATTCATTAAACTATAGCTTTTCTGGTACAGGTGTCAATATTACCGGAGCTCTTACATGTTTTGGACATAGAGGTTCAATCGTAACCACGTTACCTGTTACTCCCCTAGGAGATGCAGCCCAATCCTTTTTGCAAAAATTAGGTATAGATTCCTCCTTTATTATACGACATGGTCAATCGCTTGGTATGTACTTTTTAGAAAATGGCTTTGGTGTTAGGCCAAGCAGAGTAACCTATTCTAATCGTATGGAGAGTAGCTTTAATACAGCGACTCACGATTTCTATCGTTTTGAGAAGCTTGCTGAACAAATTGATATCGTTCATTTTTGTGGGATTACATTAGCGATGAATGATCTTGTTAGACAGCAATTAAAAACCTTTGCACATGCATTAAAAAAAGCAGGCGGAACCATCATTTTTGATTGTAATTTCCGTCCTTCACTATGGGGAAAGAATGGCCATCATCAGGCTCGCAGCCATTATGAAGAAATATTTGAACTTGCTGATATCGTGATAATGAACGAAAAGGATGCCCTGCATACATTAGGCATGTATACAGAAAAGAAAAGTGAACGTAATCAACTTATGGACCTCATTCCAAAAGTTGCTAATTTGTATAATATTCCTATTATCGCTGGAACACATCGCAATATTCTTGATAATCAAACGCATCGTTTAATGGGTTTTTTATATAAGGAAGAAAGGTTTACGTTCTCTAATAAACGGACATTTTCCGTTTTAGATCGAATTGGAACTGGTGATGCCTTTGCTAGTGGGATTATTCACGGCTTAATCGAAGATTTTAGTAATCAGGACATTGTAGATTTTGCAGTAGCATCAGCGATTCTTGCTCATACAACTGTTGGCGATACACCAAGAGCAACAGAAAAAGAAGTACTCCAAGCAATGAAAACGTGTAGTACAGACGTAAGACGATGATAATAGTAAGAATAAAGACTAGTAACAAATGAGAAATGAATACGTATTAAAAATACTAGTTCTATTGAAACGATATTCGTATTTTATTGACTTTCGGTTGCCGCCTGTGCTTTTAAAAATATTTGATAAAAAGCAAAGAAATATACGTACGCAATAGCAGGCCCTGAGAAGAGTACTAAAAATAATGGATGAATTTGATAGATGATATACAATAAAATACTAACAGCTCCTGCAGCTGCTATTGTATAGGGTAAATGGAAAATCGCCATAAATAATGCTTTACGAATTGAATAAATGATGCTCACTTCAAAATGAACGGTATCAGCAAAAAAATAACTAGTAAAAGCAACAATAAAAATAGTAATGGCTATGAAAAAATAAAATAAGCCAGATCCAATTTCAACCGCTGCTAAATGATAGTTAAGTAACCACACAACCCAAGTAATTGTAAAGAACACACCACCTAAAAGACTACGAATATAATTTTCCTTATAAAAATTCCAGTATGCTCTTATGAATCCTTTCTTTTCTCGTTTCATCACCCATTCCCTTACTACGGCAAACATTGCAGTAGTTGCTGGAAAAAAAACAAAAGGGAACAGAGCCAATATTGTAATAGCTAGCAAATATACCTCCTCTTGTGTCTTCGCAAAAACCATACTTAAGATAGCGTAGGCAATTGGAAAATTAAAGAGAACCCATATGATATTCGTTGTCATGAACTTCATCAGCCAGTCAAATATATTATAAAGCGATTCTAGCCTTCCAGTTAGCATCATGTTTCTTCACACTCCGTTTATTCTTATAGGAGCTGGCACCAAAGGAGTCAGCTCCTATCTCAACTAAATATTACCTATCTGCAATCAACGAAGCATTTAACCCGTGGACTAGAAGTTCTATAATAACTTCCGATAGCAATCAAGTAATTTATCCCGCATATAACTGCCAGTAAATATCCGATTGGTTCCCCTTTGCATAATGACAGCTACATAATATGTTATTTGCCTAGTGTTTCTAAGTTTTTTTGCCATTCCTTAGTCTTGTATGCTAGTAAATCAGCATAACCTACGCTTTGTGCACTCTTCTCTGCCTCTTCCAATATCTTGATAACTTCTTCATCACTTTTCGCATTTAGTGCTTCCGCTCTTGCCACTTCAGCAATTTCCCCAACACTTTGTTGAATCTGGCCCTCGGTGGTTTCCGGTAATGGATCAATTCCTAAATAAGCAGTTGCATCATATTGTGTTTTCCACGTAATTTCATTTTGCCAATGCGTCGTCCAATTACGATCTTCCTGAGGTAATGTCTCTGTAAACTTAGCTTTTGCGGTGTCTAGAAAATTTGAATTTCCATTCCATTGGAAGTTTAATGTATCTTCTTCTATTTTCCCAGCACCTTCTGGGTCACTTACATACTTTTCTGTAAATTGAGGGTATCCTTCTTCATCAAAACCATCCCAGTACTTTCCTTCTGGTCCAAAAATAAGCACTGATTGCCCTTCTGGTCCTGTTAACCAATCCAAAAACGCAAATACTGCTTCTGGATCTTCAGCACTTTTCGTAATGACACTTACATTCCATCCCATCATGTCATAAGCCCCCGGATAGATATTATCTTTGTTCAACCCCGCTTTTGCGATCGGCCAAACCATAAAATAGCCATCATCCGAGTCTTCTTCCTGTAAATTGTAATGACCAGGCCGCGCTAAATCCGTAGGACTAGCAGATGCATATACAGCAACTCTACCACTCGATACTTTCTCTGTAACCATGTCGCGATCCTGTGTTAATGCATCTTGTGTAATAAGTCCTTCCCGATAAAGCTTACTGGCGTATTGTAGTGATTCGACATATTCCTCATTCGTAAAAATAGATGTTAGCTTATCTCCCTCAGGAACAGCATTTATTCTAATATTAGCTGGAGACTGATTTTCTGCAAATGCTGAATATAAAACATTAATTCCCTGTCCTTCTACATCCGTTTCGAATGGTGTTATATTTGGATAATTTTCTTTTACTTGCTTTAAATAATTATATAAATCTTCTGTCGTTTCAAGAGGTGGCGAGCCTAGTTCTTCATAAATCCCTTTATTAACTACATAACCCGCATTACCAAATGGTTTTGCATTATACCAATTTGGATATTGATATAATTTTCCATCTTCAGAACGAAGCATGTTGATACCAGATTCTCCGAACCACTCTTGCAAATTTGTATATTTATCTAAGTAAGGATCGAGTGGAACCAGAGCTCCTCCTTTACGTAATCGTTCTACATCTGTTCCTTTATCCAACCATATAAAATCTGGAAGGTCATTACTTGCTATCATCGTACTAAGTCGCTGTGCCGCATTTCCCCCACCATCAATCGCAGTTATATCCACCTTTTTATCTTCTTTAATCCATTTTGTCGCTACATCTTCTCCCCAGGGTGGCATCGTATACCAATCATAATTACCAAACATCGTAATTTCCAATGGTTCTTCACCTAACTTAAATAATTCATCGTTTCCGTGTTTTTCTTTCCCTCCTGTATCGGCTTCGACATTAGATTCTTTGTCTTTACAGCCCGATATAATGATAGGTACAAAGCATAATACCATTATCATAATCCAAATTTTTCTTGATGATATCACTTTTTCATCCTCCTTATTTACAAAAATTTATCTTCAAAGCAAATGCTTTAAATAAGATGTTCCCTATTCCTTTAATGACCCTATCAAAACACCTTTAACGAAATACTTTTGCACAAATGGATAAACCATGATAATCGGTAAAGTAGCTACCATCATTACTGCCATTGACAAGGATTTACCTGTTACCGTGTTAGCTGCCTTACCCATATGTGCAGCTGCACCTGCATCTATTTGACTCATTTGCGAACTAACAGTATTTGAATTTAATACTTTTTGTAATAACGTTTGAATTGGAATCAAATTCTCTGACGTAATATAGATACTCGGAAAAAACCAATCATTCCAATGAAAAACTGCCGTAAATAAGGACAAAGTAGCAATTACAGGCCCAGATAAAGGCAGTACGATGCGGAAGAATATTCCCCAATATCCAGCTCCATCTATTTTCGCAGATTCCTCTAAACCCTTCGGTAACTGTTGAAAAAAGGTCCTAAAGATAATCATATTCCAAACTAATATTAATGATGGAATAATCATTACCCAAAACGAATCCATAAGACCAATGCCTCTCACTAGTAAAAATGTTGGTATTAAACCACCGCTAAAAAACATCGTTACAATACAAAAAACCATAAAATATTTTCTTCCTACTAGTTCCTTTTTGGAAAGTCCATAAGCTAGCATAGCTGTTGCAAGCACAGATAATATCGTACCAACAACAGTTCTAGCCACAGAGATCATAAACGCATTCACCAACCGTTTATCCTGAAAGACAATTTCATAATTATCTAAAGTAAAATCACGAGGCCAAAAAGTTACTCCTCCTAGCATAGTGTCCTGACCATTATTGAAAGAAATAACTAATGAATTCCAAAATGGATAAAACGTCACAAAAGCTAGTAATGTTAAAAAAATATATATCATTATTACCATAAAACGATCACCAAACGTTAATTTCAACATGCTGTATGCTCCCACTTTCCACTTGCGCTTACCATAGACTGTTACCACTCTTACGTGCAAGTTGATTTGCTAATGTTAATAATCCAACACTAATTACAGCTTTAAATAATCCTATTGCAGCAGCATAGGAATAGAGACCATCACTAATTCCAACCCGATATACATATGTATCAATAACATCAGATACTTCTCGTAAGACGGGATTCGAACCTAGTAGCAATAAATCTTCAAATCCAGCATTTAATAGGTTACCTATTTCTAAAATAAAGAAGATTACAATTACTGGCATAATGGATGGTATCGTTATTAAGAAAATCTGCTTCCATTTGCTAGCTCCATCTAAGGAAGCAGCCTCATATAATTGCTGATCAACTCCAGCAACTGCAGCTAAATAGACAATGGAAGCGAAGCCAATGGACTTCCATAAATTAGTGCTTATAATGATTGTCCAAAAATACTCTGGGATAGATAGAAAGTTGATTGGTTTATCAATGAGGTTTATTTTTTCTAGTGCCATGTTTAAACTTCCATTATCTGTTGCTAATATAGAAGTAGCGAACCCAGCAACAATAACCCATGATAAGAAGTGTGGAAGGTAGGTGATGGTTTGTACTGCCCGCTTAAACATCATATGTCTTACTTCATTTAACATTAATGCTAGAATAATTGGTGCAGGGAAACAGATAAGTATTTTAAGAACACTGAGAACGATAGTATTTCTCATGATTTCCAGAAAACGCGGATCCTCAAAAAAGCGTTCAAAATGCTTAAATCCTACCCATTCACTGCCAGCCATTCCTTCAAAGATATTATAATCTTGAAAAGCCATTAACACTCCATACATCGGAATATAATTAAAAATAAAGATAAACAATAGCCCCGGAATAACCATCATTTGCAGATCAAATTGCCTAAAGTATCGAGTTACAAGGCGCTGGTTTCCTTTAAATTGCCTCCTATGCATACTCTCAGCTCGCACGTAGAACATCCCCCCTAATTAAAGAAAGCGCTATCATTTGATAAGATGACTATACCAGTATTTTTTAATATTTTCAATATTTTTTTTATTATTTCTTTTAAAAATATAACAACTATAATACAAATCCATTTACTAAAAGTTGGTATATAATCACTATTTTATATAATTTTTTTACATAAGCAGGGTATAATTTACTAATTATCGGTTAATTCTTAATTTTCTGTTGATATTTATTTGTAGTGATGTATAATCTATATTAGCGAAAAGTTATAACAATTGTATAAAGGAAGGGGGAGTAGTACTGCTTTATTAAGTTACAGTTGTCTATACCTTTCAAAGCAATATTCATTCCAAATTCCCAATATACTTTTCGCATAAATCAGTTTTAGGAGGAGTATAATGAATTCGCTCACATTTATTCCGAAATCGATTAAGCTTACATTTGGGGCATTCGTTATGTTAATTTGCTCCATTGCATTTGCCAGCTCTGTCTCTGCTCATGGATATGTAAACAATCCAGAAAGCAGAAATTTATTATGCGCAGACGGAGCCAATTACGATTGTGGAGCAATTATCTATGAACCACAAAGCCTTGAAGCACCTGGGAATTTTCCAGAAGGAGGACCACCTGACGGAAAAATTGCTAGTGCAAACATTTTTTATGAGCTAGATGCGCAAACAGAGGATCGATGGGCAAAGGTTCCTATGACGAGCGGTCCATTTACTTTTGAGTGGACGTTAACAGCAGCACATGCAACAGATAAGTGGGATTACTATATTACGAAAGAAGGTTGGGACCCAAATGACCCTTTAGAGCGTTCTGACTTTGAGCTATTCTGTTCTATTAATGATAATGGAGAACGCCCGCCAATTACCGTTAATCATGATTGTGTAATTCCAGATCGCACTGGATATCATGTTATTTTAGCCTATTGGGAAGTGGCCGACACAGCAAATGCTTTTTATAATGTAATTGATGCAAATTTTGACGGGGATTATGTTGAACCAGGTGACCCAAATAATCCTGATCCGGGTGATATTCCAGCTTGGGATCCTAATACTGCTTATTTAGGTGGTGATCAAGTTACCTATAACGGTGCTATTTACGAGGCGAAGTGGTGGACACGTGGTGAAACACCTGGTGAAGCTGGAGTTTGGAAGCTAGTTAGTCAAGGTACTGCATCAACTAACAACAACAGCAATTTTCTCCCTTATTTCTATTCATTAGGAACAATTTTAAAATAGGATAAGAACTGAAAATAGGCTCTTCTTCATGTGGAAGGAGGGTCTTTTCAAGACAGATGAATGTTGCTTTTAGTTATCTGGAGACAATTTCCTTCCTTAGTACGAGTGAGGGAAGTCCCAGATAAACTGACATTCATCATTTTCCTAAGTATGTGAAGAAATAAAGAAAATAAACGATGTTACAATGATTGAAATAATATCACAGGAGCAACTAGCACAGCAATCTATTAAAAAAAGGATCGTTGCTTATGAATAACAAGAAACAAGACCCAACACGAGAAACAGTTAGCGAACGTATGGAAAACTTTCTGTATCATTATAAATACCACACCATATTTTCTGTATTCTTACTCCTTCTTATAAGTTCATTAGGCTACACTATTATAGAAAAGCAGATTGCCAAATCGAATGCAGCAGATCAACTACCAGCAGATATAGACATCATGTTCTTTGGAAGCTATCAAGAAGAGAACCTTTCTCCCCTAAAGCACGAAATTCAACATATATTCCCTAATTGGGAAAGCATACATATTAACCTAGTGCAAACACCAAAGGAAGTAAATTCAGCAGAAGACATGGCAAACTTCCAAAAAGGTCAGATTGCAATCGAAGCAAATAAACCAGATATTTACATATTTGACCTCAATTACTTTCATCGTTTTGTAGAAGATGGACCGTTTCTTTCTCTAGATCAATTAGAGCTTTCAGCATCTGCCCAACTATTATTTTATCAAAAGGAGAATGATACGAAAGAACACCCATATGGCATAGATGTAACCAACCATTCATTGTTCACCAATTTAGCCATTCAAAAAAACACCAAAATTGCAGTAATACGTAAGGATGCTCAGAACAGTAAAAATGCCAAAGCTTTCATTAAGCAATTAGATAAGATAAAGTGAAGCTTCCATCCGTGGTGGGTTTTGTTACTCCCACGGATGGTTAGTACCACAAGGGTATGACCTAAAGGCCCTGAAACCAATCGGACATTTACTGGCAGTGGATACCACCTCTTATCCATATTGCTTTCACTTTATTCCTTGAGGTACGGGATTACTGCCAGTTATGCGGTATAGAGTAGGAATAATTTGTGAATCCAAGGCCGCATTCGTCTAAGTGCATCATGGTAGCAATGTTAGCTGAGCCAAGAGATCGCCGTCAATTAGAAAGTATAGGTTTTAATATTATTTGTCTCGCTATCTCTCAATCTCTTCATTTATGCTAAATCATGCTCTAAAGCTATGCAAATTACATGATTCCATTTAACTTTGTCTAACAAAGCACTTACGAAGAGCTACTATCCAGAGGTTAAACCCGTATCCTCGGATAGTAGCTCGAAGTTTTTATATCCTCTTCTCTTTTCTTTAAGTTCGCATCTTAAATAGTAGGTAAAGCTTTCAAACAAACTGGTGATTTAATCGGATACTCAATTCCTGTATACGTTGGAATTCCATCTCTCCCGAGCTTCATAAGTACGATTGTATTAGAATGCTCATTTGCTACCAAGAGCAAATTTTCATTCGGTATCAATGTAAAATTACGAGGCCATTCACCTATTGAGGATACACAGATAGCATCTGTTAATAATCCGTTACTATCTATTTTACAAATACCAATACTGTGATGACCGCGATTAGAAACATATAAATAGGACATATCATGAGAAATGTGAATATCTGCAGCATAATTAACACCTTCAAAGCTTTTCGGAATCGTCCGAACTTCTTGGATAAGCTCTAGCTTAGTAATGGAAGCATCATATTGATAGACCGCAACTTTTGAATTAAATTCATTGACAACATATATTTTCCGATGACTGTCCGCAATCGCTATATGTCTCGGCCCTGATTTAGCATTGGCTTTTAAATCATATAGTAGTATCAGTTTACCTTGCTGTTCATTAAATTCATAGAGATAGAGCCTATCTAGACCTAAATCCGTTACAACATATTTCTTCGACTTCGGAATAGACATAATGGTATGCGGATGGGAACCTTGCTTATAGACTACTTTATCCGTTAAAAGACCCAGCGAGCCATCTTTTAATACCTGATGTACAGTAGTAGTTCCTTCACCATAATTCACGGTTAATAAATGCGTTTCGTCTGTACTCAATGTTACATAACACGGACCATTTCCAGCTGTTTTCTGTCTGCTTTGTTCGGTTAGCTTATGATCAGCTTCATTTATACGATACGAAACCACTTCACCATCCTCTACTTCACTGCAAGCATATACTACATCTTGCGTGCTATTTACAGTAAGGTAGGAAGGATTCCTTATCCCTTTAACAGCTGACAAATATCTTAAATTTAGATTACTTGTTTGCAGGGATAGTACGTGTAAGGAATGATCATGTTCAGTGCCATAAGTACCTACATATACGTGATAAGCTCGAGAACTAGTTTCCATATGTATCCCTCCTTCTATCCTTAAATTGGCAGTACGTGAAAGAATACATTAGGTGATGCCATCCGATAATAATAACTTGACCATCCTAAGCCTGTAGAGTTTTCAATGTCATGATAATACAATCTTTTTTGTTCCAATTCGTCAATAAAATCGATTTCTCCACTTACATACTCATTAATTCGATAAATAGCAGTTTCCAGCCTTGACTTTAAGCCACCGTAGCGAATATCAATTACTTCCCAGCCAAACGGCTTATGCATATGTAGCCATTGTTTACGATGGGCCAAACGTAACACCTCTGCTTTATCTATTATTTCAGGAAGTACCTGATCTGCAATATGCTTTAATTCTTTGTTATCCCCTCTATCATAGGCTGCTTTTAATTGTACACCGATCGTTGCTTTCACACTCAACAATTCAGCCAACTTTTCTGGGACATCAAAAATATAATCCAACGCATTATTTCCATCTCTTGATACACGTATCTTGTTTGCTAATGCTTTGTAGTGGGAATATAAATCAAGTCCTTCCACATGTTTATCAAATAAACCCAATAATACATCTTGCCATAGTAAAAATTTTGATGGATTCGTTTGTTCCTTATTATTTGAATCTACACCAGGTATGGCATCAAGCTCATTTAATAGTAGGTAAGTCTCTGCATCAATACCGGTGCAAAACTTCACCCGATCATGAAGCTTGCTTCTATCCAACGTTCGTGCATACGCATGCTCAGCATATAATTGTAACCCTAACATTGCTGAAAAATAATTATTTTCATAACCGTCATCTCCCCATAGCGTTACAAATACGTCTTGAATACCCTCTTGTTTACAAGCCTGTAATGCCGCATCACTTGCCCCAAGAGACAAGCCATAATTTGTGGCAAATGTATTCCAAACCCATATTCCACCTGCAAAGGCAGGCTTCCTTCCGAATGCTTTGTGCTTTTTCATCATTGCCAGATATTCTTCCTTCTTCGTATGTGCATAATCCCAATACATGAGGGTAACATTCTTCGGTGTTGCTTCAATTATTTCATCAGGAATTTCAGTCATTAAATCATAATGGGCATCCCCCGTTTTAGAGGCAAGCTTCATGAACATATCACTCCACATCATTGGCATCAGTCCATTTTCGTCCACAATTTCAAGCACTCTATTCAGGTGACTAGTCATTAATTCCAATCTATCTTTATGTCCGAATTTATTTAGATACACGCCTCTCCCAAGTTCTTCTGCTTCATCCATACCAATATGAATTCGCTTACTTCGGAAAGGCTTCGTTACTGACTCTATCATGTCTCTAACAAATGTATAGGTAGCTTCACTTTCAACTAACAGTACACCGCGCGTATCCTTTAATCCACTTGCATCACTCCATTTTAAAAATTCCTCTAAATGAGCAAGTGTTTGAATACATGGTATAAGCTCAATACCAAATTGATGGGCATAATCATCCAGCTGGTTTAATTGATCTAGAGAATACCTTCCCCTCATATAGCCGAAATATGGTTGGCTTTCAATTTCATATACATCCTCCATGTATAGCATTGCAGAATTAAAGCCCATTAGTGCTAGCTTACGAAGCATATCCTCAAATCGTTCTGGTTTCATTACTGCGTTTCGTGATAGGTCAAACATTGGACCAATAGTTTCAAACTGTGCATCCTCTTCAATATGGAATGTTTTTGACCGAGCATAGTTCTCTAACAACAAGCCTAATCCTCTGAAGAAAGCCGCTTTCTTATCATAGACAATTTCCCCTTGACCATTCTTTAATGAAACTGACAACCCTTTATCAGCTTGTTTAATTAAAATAGGGATACCATCTTCTGCTAATTCAAAATTCAAATCTGATTGTAATTCTTTTATTGCAGATAACAGATTATTTGTAGCGCCTTTCAGCATTAGCTTCATAACTAATTCCTCCAATTTCCATTATAGAATATGCTAACATCTAAATTTATAACTTAGTTAGAGATTATATGTGCCAAAGTGTCCGTGTAATCCTACGTTTATCCTTTTACTGCACCTGAGGTTGCACCTTTTTCAATTGTTTTTTGTGCAAATAAGTAAAAGATAATGACTGGGACTACTGTCATAGCTATAGCAGCTGTCATTAATCCATAATCTGTCCCATACTGAGAGCTAACATGTGATAGCAATACAACAATTGGCCGAACATGTTCTTGTTCAACTAATACAAGAGATGTGAACAAATCATTGTATGACCATAAAAAGACGAAGGTCCCTACTGTACCAAATATCGGGAGCGAAACAGGTAAGAACACTTTCGTAAACATCTTCCAGCGACTGCAACCATCCATTAATGAAGCTTCTTCTAATTCTTTAGGTATGGTAGCCATATAGCCACTAATGACCAAGATAGCAAACGGAAGATTTCCTGCTGTTTGCGGAATAATCAATGCCAAGTGCGTATTAACAAGCTCTAAATCTATCATCATCCGATAAACGGGCACGATAGTTGCAAATGCTGGAATTAATAGACTCATAACTAATATCGTCTGTAATGCCCCGCGTAACCGGAAGCTTAATCGAGCCATTACGAAGGCTGCTAATCCACCAAAGAATAATACAAAAAAAACAACTGAACCAGACATAATAAAACTATTCAGATAACTTCTACCGATATCTATTGTATCAAATGCATTGATATAATTCTGCAATGTTGGATCAGTTGGTAGTTTAAATGTATCTGTAATGATTTCTCTTGATGGTTTAAAGGAGTTTAAAAATACCCAGACTAGTGGGAAGATGGTTGAAATCGACCATATAATAAGAATGGTGTATATAAAAAGTTTTCCATACTTCGATTTTGAAAAGAATCGACCTTGAAATTTTTCCCAAAATGTAAGTCTATTAACTTCTGTACGCAAATCTTTTCACCTCTTTTTCTAATTAATAAGGTTCAAAAAATCATTGCTAATTTATACCTGTTAAGCATCTTTAATATGTTACTTCATCTTTATTACCCAAAAGCTTGTTTGTTAAAAATGCTAGAGAAAGCCCAATTACGACCATCAGCACCGCTAATGTTGCTCCGTAACCAATTGCACCATCATTAAAGGCTTTTTGATACATATATGTACCCAGTACCTCGGAGGATCTTGCTGGTCCTCCTCTTGTAATAATATAAACTAGTTCAAATATCTTCAGAGCACCTGTAATCGCTAGTACTAGACATGTTTTTAAGTCACTGACGATAAGTGGAATCGTTAATTTGGTCATTCGTTGAAAACCTGTTATACCTTCCAGCTTCGCTGCTTCGTAGTAATCATCTGGAATTTTTTCAATTGCTGTTAATATGATTAAAAAGTAAAACCCTACATAACTCCAAATTGTAGGAATAGCAACCATATAAAGCGAAGATTGTTCTGTAAGCCAAAGCACTCTATCAAACCCTAATCTCACTAATATTTCATTAAGTAATCCATTTCGATGATTATAAATTAATGTGAATAGTAGCCCGATAGCAGCACCAGAAATAACGATTGGAAAGAAGAAGGTTGTACGAAAGAAACGAACACCGTGTTTTATGGAGTCAACCATTACAGCTAATACCAAAGCAATACCTACCTGGAAAACAGCTACATACAGCATTAATTCTAATGAATTTAACGTTGCACCAATTGCAATCTCATCTTCAAAAAGTCTTTTGTAGTTATCCCAACCGATAAATTTAGAATTAAAAAAACCATCGGTGTTATAAAAACTTTGAACAATATTTTCAAAAAAAGGATAATACAAAAAGATTGCTGAAATTAAAAAAGCAGGTGCTAAAAAAAGAAATATAACTAATCTATCACCCTTCATAATAAACCCCTTTTTGATTTTATTTGCAGGAGGAGGCTGAGACAAATGTGTTTTTTATTCACATAATAATCCGAACGATTTCACCTGAATCAATTCGGATTATTTGTTTACTTGAAACAGGTTCTATCATGGCTCCAGCAAAATACTGCGTTTCGTATCAAAATTCGGCTTTTGGGTTAACTATTTTTGCTTCGCCCCAGACCCTCTTCCTGGCCATTTGAAATATACTCCCTTTCCACAGACAGCGCTTTCTTTATCGTCAGTATATATCCACTTACTACTGGAACTAAACAGTTGCTGCTTCTATTCAAACATTTTGATTATTTACTCTAGAGCAGCAGCCTCCTCCAGAACGTGTTTACCTGTTTTCTCACCGCTAACAATTTGTGGTACACTTGTACGAATATGCGTAAATGCTTCAGGTAAAATCCTATCATTAATTGGTGAAGCAACTGCATTCGCCTCCTCTACCATTTTATGACCTGCAGCGATATTTTCTGGTAGATCTGTTAATGCTCCCTTCGCAGGAACCTGTCCAGTAGCTTCTGCAATTCGTACAATATTTTCCTCAGATGTTAAGAAGTTAAAAAGCTCAACAACTGCATCACGCTTTTTATCATCTTCATAAGCCTTGGTACTGATGAACCATCCCTGTGAAGCACCACCTACAACATCACCAGTAGAGCCTCCATCACCATATACCGGCATTGGTAATACAGCTATATTTTCAGCAATCTCCTCAGGCATTGCCCCCCAAGCCCATGATCCTTCGAAAAGCATCGCAGCTTGTTCCTGATGAAATAGGCTGGCAGCGATGGATAAGTCAATTGTACCTGCGTCCTCTGGGAATGCTCCCATTTCAGCATGTTCCCCAATCTTATCCAAGCCTTCTGCCCATGCAACATTTTGATCAGCCAAGCTCGCGTTATAATTTTCAATTCCACCTGCTGCTAGTGCATAATGTTCAACTACATAATAAGAATCTTCGGTAGATGCGGCTACTGGAATAATATCTGTCTCTGCAAATTTCTTAATTGCCTCTTCATATTTCTCCCATGTGGTTGGTAGTTCAACACCATGTTCCTCAAATAACTTCTTATTTACAAATAATCCTTCATAAAATCCAGTTTGTGGTGCAGCGTAAATATTCCCATCTTCACGACGTTGCTGTTCTAGCATGGAATCATAATTTGAAAGATCAACACCTTCAGCCTCTTCCAAATTCACTACTTTACCAGCTTCAATAATTCCTTCAGCATCTACTGTATTAAAATAAAACATAAGATCTGGTTCATTATTTGACGTAAAATCAGTATTTACTTTAGTACGTATCGTTCCTGCATCAGCAGATTGCGATTCATTAATAATCGAAACATGCTCATTATCAGCTTTAAACTCTTCTAAAAGCTTCTCGAATACTTCTCCTGCTGGATCGGTACCTGCCATTGTAGTAACAACTCTTAATTCAACATCTTCCTCTGCGTTGGCTTCTTTACCGTTTGATTCCCCTGATGAATCAGTATTTTCATCACCGGTACAAGCAGCAAGAAGTAGTACGCAGATTGACATAACAAATAGTAAAAAACAAATACTCCTTTTTTCCAACATGATTTCCCCCTTGTTTTGTTATTACAAATAATACAACTAAAGTAACATTTAGTTGTCTATACCGATAGTACCAGTTTTCTGAAAAATGTCAATATTTATAAAGTGGAATTTCAATTAGTTGAGAGTCTTATTTATCTTCTACGGATGGTTAGTACCACGAGGGTATGGCCTAAGGCCCTGAAACCAATCGGACATTTACTGGCAGTCCACCCCACACTTATCCAGATTGCTTTCTCTTTATTGCTTGAAGCGAGGGGCTTACTGCCAGTTATATGCGGGATAAAAAATAATCGTTATCATCTATTCAAATAAGTTTGTTATATCATTTTACTAGCACCATTTATTATGATCAGCTTAATTACCAGCTCAATACCTAATCAAAACAACTAACTGCTTTATGTAAAGCGAACTCTTGAAAGTCGATGCAAAATTGGTTCCGTACAATTTTTAGTTTTGCAGTAACTATTACCCATGATAAAGGACTCCAATGAATAGTAATCGTCAACTGAATTTATGATTTTCCGTAAAAATGAGTGCAGAAATTCCGTATATATGAAGAAATTTTGCCTCCATTGACTTGATTCACTACGTCCTAAATTATTTATATAGGTACATATACCAATATATTTTTATAAACGCTTTAATTATTTATAATTTTCTATTAAAAACAACAACTTCGCTAGACAACTATATAATTGGGTGCTATTCTAAAAATATATGCCTAAAAAGCTAAGTAACATTACCCATCTAAAGAAACATGAAAAATAACTTCCGTTAAAAGAGCGTCCAATATAGCTCGCTTAGGACACTCTCCAAAATGGAGGAAAACCCTAATAAAACCATACTTGTTTACATATATTCAATATTAAATGTAAATATAGATTTCAAGGAGATCTTAAAATGATTAATAAAAACTCCCCCATCCCGATCTATCATCAGTTGGAGGAATATATTAAGCAACAAATTGAAAATAATGATTTAAAACCAGGTGATGTACTACCGTCCGAACGTGAATTTGCTGAAACATATAATATTAGTCGAATGACAGTAAGACAGGCCATTACTAATCTCGTAAATGATCAGCTTCTTTATCGAATTAAAGGTAAGGGCACTTTTGTCATGGGTCCAAAATTTGAACAAAAGCTTCATGGCCTTACGAGTTTTACGGAGGAAATGCGAGCAAGAGGCATGCAAACGAGCAGTAAGCTTCTTCATTTTGAAATTGTTCCTGCCAACAATGAACTTGCATCACAGTTGAATATTCCGGAATATGCACCTGTCTATGAAATCAAACGAATTCGGCTAGCTGAAGATATTCCGATGGCATTAGAGCGTACCTATATCCCAGCAAATTTAGTAATGGGTATTACGGAAGATATTGTTCAGCATTCACTATATCAGTATATTGAGAATAACTTACAATTAAAAATCACGGACGGTTTTCAAGTCATCGAAGCAGCTATTGCCACAGAGGAGGAAGTAACGCATTTACAAATAGAAAAAAACGCACCTATTCTTTTAATGCAACGAACGACTAATTTAGAGAACAAGCATACATTAGAAGTTGTGAAGTCCTCTTACCGTGCAGATCGATACAAATTTATGATTGATCTCGTTAGACATTAGTTTTATAGAGGAACAGACAAAGCGTTCTTTCTTTTCGAGGAGTCTACGTAGAGTAGTCTTTTGTTCATCTTCAGAAAGGGCTGTTCTATATCGACCACTAAATTCTTTCTAATAAGGCATGACTGCGACGGATTTTATCAAGATATTTTTTATAGTCTAGGAACTCAAATAAAATTTGCCCATGTGGATAATTATGGGCGTATTGACCCGCGTCCAGCTCAGCACCCAGATACGATGCAAATTCATGAATCGTCCTATGATAAGTCATCATCGGCTCGCAAGCTCACCGTGATTCCTTTATTTCCGTTGACTCGCTCCGGTCACTACATTTCTAATCGGGTGCTTCCGCTTTTTTTATTTCATTTTCCTCTTCTATTCACGTAATAATACTTATAAACAAGAAGGAAAGGATGATGTATCATGAATACAATATTTTCTATTGCTTCCAAAAAACATTCGGAGATGATCGATATTACTGCCCAATTAAAAAGCTGGGTTGGTGAAAATAATATAAGAGATGGAATTTTAGTTGTACAGTCCATGCATACAACAGCCGGAATTACAGTAAATGAAAATGCAGACCCAGATGTGAAGTCGGATATGCTAATGCGCTTGGATGAAATTTATCCATGGAATCACGTTCAAGATAAACATGTTGAAGGAAATACTGCTGCTCATTTAAAAACAAGTACTTTAGGGCACGCACAAACACTAATTATTGAAAATGGAGACCTTGTCCTTGGTACATGGCAAGGAGTTTATTTTTGTGAATTTGATGGTCCTCGCCAAAGAAGATTACATGCAAAGGTAATCTCCTGCTGAATAGGACACTTATGACTTATAATTAAGGAGTACCATAAGAAAACCAAAGCTGAAAAAGGAGGACCTTAAAAGTGTCCTCCTTTTTTCATATAACTACTTTCGATTAGCGAGATCTTGTTCAGCGATTTTTATCATTCGCTTCACCATTTCGCCCCCTACGGATCCATTCTCACGTGCAGTTGTGTCAGCTCCAAGCTCAACATGCTGCTCATTTGCGATTTCATATTTCAACGCATCCACCGCATTTTGTGCACTTGGTACTACTAGCTTATTACGATTTTCTGCCATTGGAATTCACTCCTAGGGAAAGTAGTAGAACAGTATAAGACTGTTCTCTCTTACTATGTGATTTTTTTAGGAAATTACACATTTTTTAACTTTTCCCATACCTCCGTTCGTTTTACTACTTTTTTAAGGTTCTACTTTGCCGTCATCTCCCATTGCTTAACAAAGCTCAATAATTATAAATTGGCTCTGTTTGTCAATCCTACTTTGTAAATAGTTTGAGTTTACCAATTCTCTCCACGGCTTCTACCAGACGTTGCTCAGTTACAAGCAATCCAACCCGAATATAACCTTCTCCTCTATTTCCAAAACCGTTCCCTGGAGCTACCGCAACATGCGCCTCTTCTAACAAGAGATCGGCAAAAGACTCGGATGTAAAGCCCTCTGGAACGGGTAACCAGGCGAAAAAGGTTCCTTTCGAAGGTTCTACCCTCCAACCAATCTCTTGGAGTTTGCTTACAAAGACATTTCGACGATGTTCATACGTTTTGACAAGCTTGACTACTGCAGACTGATCTCCAAGCAATGCTTCTTCAGCAGCTTTCTGTATTGCACCAAATATACTGACATACAAATGATCTTGAATGAGATTAAGACCTTCGACAACAGAATGATTTCCAACAGCAAAGCCTACTCGCCATCCTGCCATGTTATACGTCTTTGACAAGGTATACACTTCTATGCCAACATCCTTTGCTCCTTTAGATTGCAGGAAGCTTTGAGGCTTTTTCCCATCAAATCCCATTGCTCCATAGGCAAAATCGTGAACAACACATGTATGGTATCTTTTTGCAACAGCAACTGTTTCATCAAAAAATGCTTTGCTAGCGAGTGCTGCCGTTGGGTTATTCGGATAATTTAAAAACATCAGCTTTGCCTGTTCCCATTTCCTCCTGCAAATTTTAGAATAATCCGGTAGAAAATGGTTCTCTACTAGTAATGGCATTAACGCTATCTTTGCATCAGCTAATGCTATACCTGACATATAATCTGGATAACCTGGATCTGGTAGTAAAGCTAAATCACCAGGATTAAGTAGACATTGGCTTATTTCTACTAGACCAGCTTTAGCCCCAAACAAAATAGCTACTTCAGTATTTGGGTCAAGGTTTATATTATATTCACGTCTATAATATTGGGAAATAGCTTCTTTTAGAAAAAATTGGCCTCTAAATGGTGAATATTGATGATACAAAGGATTTTCAGCTGCCTCTTGTAATTCCTTGACAACATGAATAGGAGTAGGTAAATCTGGGTTTCCTTGACCTAGATTAATTACATCATGACCTTGTTCTGTTAACCGCTCAACCTTCTGCACAAGATGGGCAAAGAATTGACGCGGCAACCGTTTTAATGTATTTGAATAAGTAAAGCTTTGCACGTTCTTCATCCCCTCAGCATGAACATACTATTTTATACATGTTAGCTATTGTACGAAGAATTGTAAAGATCTTTCAAAATAGATTGACAACTAGAATAAAAAAGTAAGAAAATATGTTTTAAACTCTTTGTATTGTCAGGAAAGGTTATCGTTGGAGAAAACTAATCTTGTTCATACATATAATTCCTAAATGAGCAGCAATTGGAGGCTAGTAGCATGGGAGAATTTCTTACCATATTAAGAGATATCATTTTACCCATTTTCATCCTTATGACCATTGGCTTCTTTTTGAGAAAAAATTTAATCTCGATTTGCAAACATTAGCAAAGCTTAAATCTATTTAGTACCTAGCTCACGGATATTGTTTTAACCGATGACAAATTACAATTAGTTTTTTCTCTTTATGTTTGGACATTTGGTAAGTGTTTCGTAAAATAAGCGGCAAGTACTAATAAAAGTATGGAAATTCCCCAGCTAGCAATCCCCATTAGCTGAAACACGTATGCTACATAATTGATACATGCGGATAATAACAAGCAAATAGGCGTAAGAGCAGTCTTCATCCCTGTCACTCCTGCCCTCTTACGATTTCTTATAATAACGAAACCTGCTATCAGCATTACAAATGGAATGATACTCCATAAACCATCAGCTATCATCTTCATTTCCCCCTTCTTTTACAACGATTAGATGTGAAACTTCAATTATTAGGAATCCTACTGTCAGTTATATGTGGGGTAAACAACAGTGTATTACCTTCATTCTACCTTTTTGAAAAAAATATTCAAATTGTGAACTTCGGCGTTTTCCCTGTGAACTTCATCATTATTCAACTACAAACAACCCCACAGCAACTATGCTGTGAGGCTGTTCGCACTACACCCACCACATCTCGGTGGGCGCTTCTTTAATCGTTACCCTTTTTAAGTTCTTTACAGCTGCTTGAAAGCCTTCATCAATGGACATGATTGGATCTTCATGCTCAATGCTAATTACATAATCATACCCATACGTACGTAACGCACTAATGATGTCGGACCATTCTTTTTCACTATGACCATAGCCGACAGAGCGAAAAGTCCAGGCACGACTTTGGACACTTGCGTATGGCTGCATATCGGTAAGCCCATACATATTAACATTATCTTGATCAATATACGTATCTTTTGCATGAAAGTGATGAATTGCATTTTCTTTTCCTAAAATTTTTATTGCAGCAACAGGATCGATTCCTTGCCACCACAAATGGCTTGGATCTAGATTAGCACCGACAGCATCGTTTGTCGCTTCTCTTAATTTAAGCATCGTATACGGAGTATGCACTAGAAAGCCTGCATGTAATTCAAGGCCGATTTTCACACCATGATCCTTGGCAAATTGACCTGCTTCTTTCCAGTAAGGAATCAATTTTTTCTCCCATTGCCATTTGAGTATATCTGAATATTCGTTTGGCCATGGTGTAACGGGCCAATTCGGATATTTCGATTCCTCGTTGGAACCTGGTGTGCCAGAGAACGTATTAACAACTGGCACATTCATAAGCTCCGCTAATTTCACCGTTTTCATAAAGGTATTATGAGAGGATTGTGCATAATTCTTATTTGGAGAGACTGGATTATCGTGACAACTAAATGCACTAATCGTTAAACCTCTTGAATGAATTTTATCTAAGTATGCTTTTCGTTTCTCTTCACTTGCTAATAGTTCGTCGACATTACAATGTGCTGCTCCAGGGTTGCCGCCTGTTCCAATTTCAACTGCTTCAAGCCCTGATGCTTCGACATAATCAAGCATTTCTACAAACGATTTTTCTGCAAATAATACAGTAAATACGCCTAGTTTCATTTGTCACTCCACCCTTTCTTATGTTAATTTCACGCTGCTTCCAGTTTTACTACTTTGATAAATAGCATCGATAATTTTCGTTACCTTTAATGCCTGTTCAGGTATTACTACTAATTCCGCTTTCCCTAAGCAGCTATTAACGAAGTTTTCTGCTTGAGCAAAGCCAGCCTTAGTTTCATTATGTTCTACCTCAGCATCGCTCTTCATAAATGTTCCAAGCCTTGGTTGATACAATTCAAACGGATAGACACTTAGCCCCCCATCTACTCCAGAAATACTTAGATGCTTTGTATCTTCTTTAATATTGGCTGACCATGAACACTCTAATAACATGGAAATGCCATTTTCAAAGGTAATATAGCCAGATACATGGTCATCGACATTAAAGGTTTCATGATCAAAGCTGCCCCAATCGTTAAGTTGATTCGGTAGTTTACTTAATCGATTGTATGTTGTACCCATAACCTCGACAGGCCTCGGATCTCCTAATAACCAGATTGCTAAATCTAGCAAATGACAGCCATAATCAATTAAGCTACCTCCACCTTGTAATTCTTTGTTGGTAAAAACCCCCCAACCAGGTACCTTTCTTCTTCGCAATGCTTGAACCCTTGTTACCAATGGATCGCCAATTTGCTGCTGTAAAACTGCCTGTTTCGCAAGCTGTGCTGAATCTGTATGCCGATAATGATAAGCGATGGCCAACTGTTTATCTGCTTTATCTGCAGCTTCTACCATTCGCTCACACTCAGCCGTCGTCATCGCCATCGGCTTTTCACATAGTACATGAACACCTGCTTCCAATGCGGCCACTGCAATTTCTGCATGAAACTTATTCGGTGTACAAATGACAACTGCATCCACAACAGTGAATAATTCATGATATTGCGCAAACGTTTGTGGTATCGAATAAGCTGCTGCTACTTCTAAAGCTCGCTCTTGATTAACATCTTGTACGGCAACCAACTCCACGCTTTCTTGTAATTCTTGAAACGCTGGAATATGTCTACTTTGGGCGATTCCGCCTACACCAATCAAACCTACTTGTAATTTATCCATAACTTACCTTCCTATATTTTTCTAATATTGTTTGGTTTTACTAGATTCTAAAGCTGTCAACATTACGTCAAGTGACTTGAGTCCTTCTTCGCCATTAATAAGAGGTTCTGTGTCATTAAGAATCGAACCTACAAAGTGATCCATTACATGAGTTGAGGTTTGCCCACCTGCTTCATTAGATTGAATACACCCAAATCATGCTTGGTTACTTCTCCATTTACATAATGTACAATAAAACAATAGTTCGAATCAGCTTCTAAACGCATGATGCCTTTTTCACCATAAAACGTTGTCGCATTATCCTCTTTTGAAACATAAAGCCCAGCTTGCTGTTCCGATAATGCCGCTTTCCGTTTTTAGAATACATACAGAATTATCATCAACATCCGTCTCCGTTTTAGCATTTGTCTCCACAAAGGCAGCTACTTCTCTAATTTCTTCGCCAAGAAGATAACGAATTAAATCTGCCTTATGTACACCCATTGCTCCAATGAAAGCTTGATCTTTTTGGAAGAACCAGCTCGCTTTCCCATCGATACTCCAACCTTCTGGTCCGCCATGATCAAATGTCGTTCGGAAGCTATATATCTTTCCTAACTCACCGTTTTCAATAATTTCTTTTGCTTTCTGGTGAGAAGGTACAAATCGTTGATTATGACCAATCATTAACTTTTTACCATATTTACTCGCAGTAGCAATCATTTATTGCGCCTCTTCTCGGCTTGTTGCCATTGGCTTCTCACATAACACATGACAGCCTCCAAAGCTGCAATAGATACAGGGCTTCTCTTTCTCCAACAGTTCTTGGTAATTTGTATAAGCATTCGCTTGAAAGTCTATTGCTATCTCTTGAACTCGCTCATGAATGATATCACAGACAGCAACAATTTCGATTTGATCGTTGGCTTGATATTCTACTAAATGTCTATGTCTAGCAATACTTCCACAGCCAATCACCGCAACACGTAACGATGCCATTTCCAATCTATCCTTTCTTGGAAATTTCTTCTAACGGTTGTTTATTACCATACGTTGGCTTTTTACTTTTGGGACTCGCGGCCCATTTCACACCATTAGTAATAATTCGTTGGATTTCTTGATTATGATAGGTTGGATACGTTTCGTGTCCTGGTCGAAAGTAGAAGATTTTCCCTTGCCCTCGTTTAAATGTAGCCCCACTACGGAAAACCTCTCCTCCCTCAAACCAGCTGACAAAAACCAATTCATCTGGCGCAGGTATATCGAAGTGCTCTCCATACATTTCTTCCTTCTCGAGTTCTACATATTCGCCAACACCCTCCGTAATTGAATGACTTGGATCTACTACCCAAAGCCGCTCTTTATCATCTGCTTCACGCCATTTCAAATCACAAGTTGTTCCCATTAGCTTTTTAAATACCTTTGAAAAATGTCCGGAATGTAAAACAATTAGCCCCATTCCCTCTAGAACACGTGTCTTTACCTGTTCTGCAATCGCTTCTTCAACCTCCTCATGTGCTTTATGTCCCCACCAGACCAAAACATCCGTTTTGTCTAGTACTTCATTTGTTAAGCCATGTTCTGGTTGATCTAGTGTAGCTGTTTGTGTCTTAAAACCTGCTTCCGTTAAAAACCGGGCAATAGTATGATGAATACCCTTGGGGTAAATCGCTTCAACTATTGGATTTTCCTGTTCATGACGAAATTCGTTCCAAACTGTGATTTTCATCTTGTAGTATATCCCCTTCGCCTATTAAGTTTTTTAATTCTTATGTCACCATTATTTTGTTAACATTTTGTTAATTATAATTCGCCTTCCTTCTTGATGTGATCGAACAGATGCTTCATTTATTAACGTAAGTTTTATAAAATCATCCTTCGTAATGCTTGGTTGTTTTTGTTCTTTAATTGCTTGTACCCATTGCTCCAATGGTCTTGGCTTATCAGTCATTGGCTCATCCATTAACGTCCAATTATTTTCATTTACATGCATGCTTTTTATTTTCACTTCTCCCTCTTCTGCCAGTAAAGTTCCCTCTGTACCATATAATTCCAATTGAAATGGGCTGCCATGTGAAAGAAAACTCGTTTCAATAACTCCCAATGCTCCAGACGTATACTCGACCGTGACGACAGCTGTATCATCCACTTGATCACTCTCCTGCTGTTGTAAACGTGCATAAAGAGCTTCTGCCTCTCCTGCTAAACGATTCATTAAATAAATGGGATGTGCTCCGAGATCTATTAAAGCCCCTCCACCTGTCTGTTCCTTTCTGAAAAATCGTTCTGGGAGCCAGCCACGATCTTCTCCTTCATAAATAACACCACCATTATGTGCAAGACGACAGCGAATCATTGATAGCTTCCCAAGCCAGCCTTGCTCAAGCGCTTTCTCAGCATACAAAAACTCTTTTTCTACAAGTCTAGGAAGTGAAAGCATCACTTCAACGCCTTGCTCTTCGACAGCTTCTAGAATTGCTTCACAGTCTTTTACCGTTAATGCTAGTACTTTTTCAGTAAATATATGCTTTTTATGCTTAGCTGCCTTTATAAGTATTTCTTTATGTCTATGAGTCGGTGTCGTTACGATAACAGCATCAATGGATGGATTTGCACAGACACAATCCAAATCCGCTTCGAATGGTACACCTAACTCCCTTGCCCATTGCTCACCTCTTGCTGTATCTTCATCCCAGACCATTTGAATATTTAATGCTTTATTATCCTTTGCTTCACGCGCGTAGTCGTCCGCGTGAACATGCCATCTACTCAATAATGCTACTTGGATGATTGTCATCTACCTCCTTCACTATTAATCAAAATATACAGCCTTACCAGTTTTGGCAGATTGATAGATTGCTTCTAGTATTTGGGTTACCACTAAAGCTTCCTTCGGTTTTACAATCGGTTCGTTATCCTGCATAATTGCATCAATCCAAAGGCGTGCTTCTAAATCAGCTGCACTTTCTGTTTCTCCATCATAGAAAGCGACACCTCCAGCATCTAAATCTACATTTGTTGTATACAACTTACCAAATTCTTCTCCATTAATACGTAATCCATCCTTCATGTCTGCACCACCATCCGTTCCACTTAATGAACATTTGGCTTCATCAACGTCTAATGAATTTAGTGCCCAGCTAGATTCCAGAATGATTGTAGCTCCATTCTTCATCGTAATAAATCCAAACGCTGAATCCTCAACTGTAAAGTCTTTTGGATCCCATGCCCCCCAAGGATTAGCTGCATTTTCTTTCTTACCTAACTGATGATGTGTTGCTCCCATTACAGCTTTAGGTTCATAATTGTCCATCATCCAAAGGGTTAAATCCAATGCATGTGTACCAATATCAATTAATGGTCCACCACCCTGCTTTTCACCATCTAAAAACACGCCCCAGGTTGGAACAGCACGCCTGCGAATTGCATGTGCTTTTGCAAAATAGATGTTCCCTAAATCGCCACGCTGACAAACCTGTCGCAAATACTGACTATCCTGACGAAAACGATTGTTATAGCCAATCGTAAGTTTTTTATTTGACTTCTCTGCAGTAGCCAACATTGCTTTTGCTTCCTCCGTTGACTTTGCCATTGGTTTTTCACACATGACATGCTTCCCAGCATTTAAAGCAGCTATCGTAATTTCTGCATGAGAGATATTCGGTGTACACACATGAACGACGTCGATAGATTCGTTAGCTAAAAGCTCCTTATAATGCTCATATATCATGGCATTAGCAACGCCATACTGATCGGCCGCCTTCTGGGCTTTTTCCTTTTTTGAATCGCAAAATGCTATTAATTCAACCTCACTAATTCTTGATAGACTTGGTAAGTGCTTACCAAAAGCAATTCCTCCACAGCCGATTATTGCAACACGTAGTTTTTCCATCATATTGATCACCCTTTATATTTAGTAGCGAATTCCATGTATATTGCCTAGTAAATGATTGTTTCTATATTGACATTACACTGTTTATTCTTTTACCGAACCAGATGTTAACCCGGAAACGATTCTTCTTTGGAAAAGGAGCACAATTATTACAATTGGTATGGTAACAATAACAGTAGCTGCTGAAATATCCCCCCACGGAATAGAGAATTGACTCTGGTACATGGATATCCCAACTGGAACTGTACGCCATACATCATCACTATTTATAGTTAATGCAAATAAGTATTCATTCCATGCAGCAATAAAAACTAAAATACCCGTTGTAAATACACCAGGAGCTGCTAAAGGAAAGATTATCTTTCGAAACGTCTGGAATGGGCTAGCACCGTCCAGCTTGGCTGACTCTTCTAACTCATAAGGTATTTTCTGGAAAAAAGTCGATAAAATCCAAATGGATAGTGGTAGGCTTATCGTAATATACGGTATAACTAGCCCTAGATAGCTATTACGTAATCCTAAACCTGTAACCAAATTAAACATTGGTGAAATGATCGCTATTTGCGGAAACATTGATGCCGCCAATACAAGCCCTAAAATTAATCCCTTACCTTTAATTGGTAATCGTGTTACTGCATAGGCGGTAAAGGATGCAAATACCAAGGATAATAAAGTAGTTAGTATCGATACCACAAAACTATTTAGCATATAGCGTAATAACGGTCGATTCGTCAATGCAGCCTCGTACGATGATAGTGATGGATCAGTAGTAAACCATTTAAATGAGGAAAAGATTTCATTTGTTGGTTTAATAGATGTTAAAAATACCCATATGAAAGGGAACATAACTAACAAGACAAATACGATTAAGAAAAAGTAAAATCCAATATTTCCACGTTTCTTCATGACTTCCCTCCTCATTTTGTACGCCCAGCAAATAAATCAGAGCCGATTAGTTTCACATAAATAAAGCTGATTAGGGCTACAAATAAGAAAACGATTACAGAAAGCACGGAGCCCTCTCCAAAATTCTGTTGGGCAAATAGCGTTTTATATGCATATACGGAGATCGATTCCGTAGCATTTGCTGGACCCCCACCAGTCAATACAAAAATTAAATCAAATACACGAAACGCATCAAGTGTTCTAAATAACAAAGCAACAAGTATCGAAGACTTTAATAATGGTAATGTAATTCGCCAAAACTGCTGAAATTTATTAGCTCCATCCACATTTGATGCTTCATATAACGAATTGGGAATTGTCTGTAGACCTGCTAATAACAGTAATGCCATATAAGGAGTTGTTTTCCAAACATCAGCTAATATAATAGAAAACATTCCTCCAGAAGAAGTAGATAGTAACCATGATGCATCTGGAATAATATTCAATACTTCTAAGTAATGTGCAACAATTCCTGATTGTCCATCATATAAAAATCCCCACATCATGGCGGCAACTGCTGTAGGAATTGCCCAAGGTATTAAAACCGATGCACGTATAATGCCTCTTCCTTTAAACGCACGATTGATTAGTAACGCAATGCACATACCAAGTATCAGTTCTAATGCGACTGTAACTACAGTGAAAAAAGTTGTATTCCAAATTGATTTCCACATACGTGCATCCTGTATATATTTTGCATAGTTATCAAAACCAATAAAATTTGATTTTAAAATAGCTTTTGCAGTTGCACCTAGTAGATCTGCAGCTTGCTGATAATTATCTGCCACTGCACTAGCTTCACTAGCTTCGGCAATCTTCACTAATTCAGCTTGATAACCTTTTAATGCATCACGATATGTTTCAGCAAAGTCATTATCTATCTTCTGATATTTCAGCTCAGAATCTGTAACTGGTTGGAAGTTCATAATTAATTCATCAACTTTGCCTACTTTTTCTTTCGTCTTATCATCCTCTAGCAGTTGGGAATGATAATTGTTAATTTCTTTATTTATGTTCGTAATTGTGGAGGTTATTTCTTCATCTTCTGCAGCAGTTGCCAACTCCTCTAGTTGACTATTTATATAAAAATGATTATCTACATATCTCTCTAGATCGATAGTCGCACTCAACATAAGCTCTGAACGATTCGGATCATTTAATCGATAATCAAATAAACTATTCCAAAATGATTGAGCAACTGGCCAAAGAACAACAACAAACACAAGAATTAATGAAGGTATTACCATCGCATATCCAAGCTGCTTCTCATTTAATTGAAAACTTCGTTTCTTCCTCATGGTTACCTCCCTATTGCAAGAGTAGTTAATTGAAAACCAAAATACTAGAGCCTGTAAGTTTCTATTAATAAAGTAAAACTTCAATCCGTGGAGTTTTTTTATCCCTCACTTACCAATATTGGTTTCAATCTTGCTTGAAGTGGGAAATTTACTGCTAGTTATATGCGGGATAAAGGCAAGATGAGCATAATTTCCCCACCTTGCCTTATTTGTTTCTTTAACTGTATTACTCCTTCATCGCAGCTTCCATTTTAGTTTGCATATTTGTTGCGGCATCTTGCGCAGATTGATCACCAGTTAACACTTTTGAAATTTCAATTTGCATGATATCTGAAATCTCTGGATATATTGGTGATACCGGTCGAGGGACAGCAGTTTGTAATACTTCGCGAAATTCTGAATTAGCAAATAACAAGCTGACATCCTGCACTTCTGTATCATCATATAGATCAATCAATGTTGGTGCACGTCCACCTTCTATTGCAGAAATCTTTTGTCCCTCTGGTCCAGAAATAAATTTTACAAATTCCCAGGCTGCCTCTGGGTGCTCGGAATAACGGTTGATCATGGTCATCCATCCGCCTAACGCAGCAGCACTACCTTCATCTCCTGCAGGAAGCATTGCCATTTCAACATTATCTACAATTTCAGAACGTTCTTCATCATTAGAAGAAGCCATCATATAGGGCCAATTTCTAGCAAACACTGATTTCCCCTGTATCCACGCATTTTCTGTTTCTATTTCTTTAAAATTTAAAATATTTTCTGGAACAAATTCAGACCCGACAACTTCCTTCATTTTTTCTAATGCTTTCACCGTTTCTGGACTATCAGCTACGACGTTATTATCTTCATCAACAATCTGTCCACCGTATGAAGCAATATATTCGATAGCATTTGTAATCAATCCTTCATACTGTGCGGATTGCATTAGATACCCAAATTTCGTACCTTCTTCACCCTGGAATTCCTTTGCCATTGTTATTAATTCATCCCAAGTTTTCGGGGGTTCATCTACGATATCTGATCGGTAGTAGAATACACCAGCGTCAGTATATTGTGGCATTGCCCATTGTTTACCGTTAAATTTCCCAGCTGCTACAGTACCTGGGAAATATGCATTCATATCTATACCATCTTTTTTAATAAATCGATCCAATTCTAGTGCATAATTGGCTTGGGCAAATTCAGCTGGCCAGATAACATCTGCATTAAACACATCAATTTCGGAGCTTTGCGAACTGAAAGCGGTTACATATTGATCATGTGACTGCCCTGTATCTGCTGGCATCTCTCGCTCCTCCACGTTAATATTGGGATGCTTTTCTTCAAAAGCTTTAATAACTGCTTTCGTAGCAGGTGATGTATCGACTCCACGTGCATAAACAATAGTAATTTGTTCGTCATCCTTTGTTGTATCTTCAGAATTATCTGCTGAATCGTTTTCATTTTTACTCTCATCTTCTGATGCTGAATCACTACAAGCAATTAAGAAAAAAGTTAAAGCAATGAATAGCAAACTACTAAGTACATACTTGGATAACCTCAATTTTAGTCCCCCTTAAAATTATATCGATTTCACGTTTGTGCATTTATTGAATATTACAAATAATGAAATCGATTACATTATGGTTTAATTATAACCCTTATTAAAATGTTGTCAACGATTTTTTGAATATGAAAAAGTGAAACTTCAATCAGTAAGCTGATTGTTAGTACCACAAGGGTATGACCTAAAGGCCTTTGAACTAATCAGACATTTACTAGCAGTTGAACCCACACTTACCATTATTCGTTTCACTTATTGCTTAAGGTGGGGATATTATTGCCAGTTATATGTGGATAAATCACCTTACTTTCTAAGGAAAGCTCCTTCAGAATGAATGACCTGCCCAGTGATCCATGCTGATTCTTTACTTGCAAGAAAGGTGACTAGTCTTGCTGCATCCGTTGGTTGACCAATTCTCCCCATTAAAAATTGACTGCCTAGTTCCTGCTTGTCCTCATCAGACATCCACCCTGTATCTGTAGGTCCAGGATTAACAGCATTGACGGTAATCCCTAGTGGAGCTACTTCTGCGGAAAGGCTCACTGTAAATGTAGAAATAGCACCTTTTGTTGCTCCATAAGCTAATTCCTCGATCATTGGCCCTTGATCTTGACCAGATACCAAATTAATAATTCTCCCAGCGGTTTGAGTTGATTTTTTAAATAGACGTGCAAATAGAGTAGAAAGTATCATAGTTGAACGCATATTTACTGAATAGTGAACATCTAAACTACTAGCATTAAGCTTTTCATAGCCATCTCGTTCCGAATGAGCTGCATTATTTACTAAAATCGTTGGTGATCCTATGCTATTTACAGCTACGTCCAAGACTTTCTGTGGTGCATCTGGAATAGATAGATCAATACACATGTGATCACTATTTATCCCTATGTCGGCCAACTCTGCTTGAAAGTTCTCTGGCCAGTCTGCTACTGCTTTCCAATGCGTAAAGAAAATGGAACTACCCGCTTTCGCTAGCTGGCGACAAATTGCTGCTCCTATTGCTTCTCCATGGCTTACCCCCGTAACGATTGCCTTTGCATTAGACAGATTATAAATGTTCATAGCCTCCTTATGTAGATTCACGAATAACTAACTCATGTTCTAATAGCATGCTTTCTACTTCTTCACCTTTAATCTTATTAATAAGCATGGACGCTGAAATACACCCCATGCGATACATTGGCTGCGATACTGTCGTTAACGTTGGATGTGTCATATTGGAAAAACTTATTTTATCAAAGCCAATAATGGCAATATCATCCGGAACCTTCAAACCATTGGCATGAATTTCTTTGAGTGCTCCAATGGCTAGTACATCCGATACAGCAAAGACAGCATCTGGTTTTTCTTCCTGATTGAGAAGTGTTCGCATCGCTTGCTGACCACTTTCAAAATTTAGTTGGTTAATATTATATATCCTTTTCTTTTCTACAGCTATATTAAACTCACGAAAGGCTTTCTCATAGCCTGCACGCCGTTCACGAGCATACAAAAATTTTTCATCGGAATTAATGAAAGCTATTCTTTTTTTCCCAATCTTTATTAAATGCTTCACAGCTTGATATGCAGCTAACTCGTTATCAATGGAAACGTAGGAGATATTCCCTTCTTTATCAAACTCACTGCATTGTACGATTGGATGGTTCGTTGCTAGTTCCAAAACATTTTTACGATTGATAGTTGGATCCATTAAAATAATTCCATCTGCCATCCGATTTCGTACTAAATTAAAATAAATAGCTTCTCGTTTTGGATTCGAGTCTGTCTCACAAAGTAAAATATTATACCCTTCTTTAATGGAAGTATCTTCAATTCCATTAATAATTTCTGTATAAAAAGGATTGGAAATACTTGGGATTAACACAAGAAGTAGCCTGCTTTCTGAATTTCGCAAATTTCGTCCTAGAACACTTGGCTCGTAGTTCAACTCATCTATTGCTTGTTCAACTCGATTTCGTGTCTTCTCTTTTACCTTACTTCGATTATTAATAACCCTTGAAACTGTAGCGACAGAAACTCCTGCCCTTTTTGCTACCTCCTGAATTGTGACCATGATTTCACACGCACCTCTATATGTAATCGATTACAATAAAATATTACTGTACTGCTAACTATTTGTCAATATGCGAAATAGCCACGGTTGCGTGTTTGAAATAAGAAAATCAACCTTCGAGATCCCCCTATATTTTTGCAGTTAAAATGGGGAAGTATAAATGAATAAGATTATTCTAATACGATTTCTTTTCATCGAATCATTCTCATGAATAACTTTTCAAAAGAAAATCAAAACTTTTTTACTCAGTCATACGTCTTTTTATTACAACATATTACTATTCATGTTGTATTTATGCAAAAGGAGCTCTTTTCTCATGCGCAATAAATCGAAGGATAAGCTTATCTCACTCATTTTAGAAAAAAAAGAGGATTTCTACCGATTAGCCTATAGTTATGTTAAAAACTCGGAAGATGCTTTGGATATTGTTCAAGAATCCATTGAAAAAGCAATTAAGGCTCATCATTCCATTCAGGATAATCAATCTGTTAAAAGCTGGTTTTATCGCATCGTTGTAAATACCTCACTTGATTTTTTACGGAAACATAAACGTACATCATTTGTAGATGAAAATACGCTAGACTATTATAGCTCTGGTAAAAATGATACGTATCAAAATATTGATTTAGAAAGATCTTTAGAGGAATTACCTGTAAAGTATCGCACAGTTATCATACTTAGATATTTTGAAGACCTAAAAATACATGAGGTTGCTGAAATTTTAAATGAGAACAACAACACGATTAAAACTAGATTATATCGAGCGTTAGAAATGCTGAAAGAAAAAATGGAATGAAATTAATTTAGCCAGATGTATACGGCTAATGATAATTGGAGGATGACGCAATTGGATAACAAAATAAAAGAATTAAAAAAACAATATAAAAATACCCCAATCCCTAAAGAATTAGATTCTACTGTCCATAAGGCACTTCATACACGGAAGAAAAGATCTACTTTCCGAGCAAAGTGGTTTATAGGAGTAGCCGCTGCATTATGCTTATTTGTAATTAGCGTAAATACAAGCCCAGCTCTAGCTCAAAGTTTAACGAAGATACCCGTTTTGGGATCGGTTATTCAAGTAGTAACGTTTCAGGATATTCAAGTAGAGAATGGTAATTATCATGCTCATCTCAAGACACCACAGGTAAACAATCTGGATAACAAAGATCTTGAAAATAGTTTAAACCAAAAATATGTGAATGAGAATCAAAAATTGTATGATGAATTCACACAAAAAATAGAGCAAGATGAAGATGGTCATTTTCTAATCGAATCCGGCTATGAAGTAAAAACGAATAATGATCTACTACTTTCGATTGGGCGATACACAGAAGAAATACAAGCATCATCAGCCACTACGCTGAAATATGATACGATTGATAAACAAAGGCAAATTATGTTGACACTACCAATCCTATTTAAAAACAATGATTATATAAATACAATTAGCGAAGAAATAAAAGAACAAATGCGTCAGCAAATAAAAGAAGATCCAGATAAAATTTATTGGGTAGATAATGCAGGGATTGAGGATTTAGACGTAGTCGATAAGTTTGAAAAGATAGATCCTAACCAAAACTTTTATATCAATGAAGACCATAAATTAGTGATTTCATTTAACGATTATACGGTTGCACCAGGGTATATGGGAGTTGTCGAATTCGTTATTCCAACAGAGGTTATAGCTGATGATCTAGTTGGGAATCAGTATATAAAATAACATGTAAATAGGAATTTATTCGCTATTCCATAAGTTACAATTTGTTCATATTTAAATAACCGTATTAGGCATATAGATCTATTGGAAAAAGTAGTTTTTTAGGAGAGAATTTATAATGGAGTGATTCTCTCCAATTCCTTATGTATGATTTAATGATAGCTTTTATATGCCTTTAATCTATTAGAAATTAATATTAATATATTATATTAACAGGTAACAAACCTATGTTTTATTAAATTGACAGCTTTGGAAAGACAGAAAGGATATTACAGCGATGAATACATTATACACACAGAAAGAAAAATACGTTCTATATAACCATCCTCTTCACAAAGGGGGATATAAATTTGAATAAAAGGAGAAATGGTAAACGAAGGTACATATCAGAATTAGATGGGTTACGGGGACTGGCAGTATTAGCTGTCATTTTTTATCATCTTGGCTTTGATTGGGCAGCTGGTGGCTTTCTAGGTGTGTGTATATTCTTTGTTTTATCTGGATATTTAATTACGGATCTACTTGCTGATGAATGGAAGCAAAACAATCGCATCAACTTTAAAAAATTCTGGATCAAAAGAGCAAGACGATTACTTCCCGCAATGTTAGCTATGTTAATTCTAACATTTATATGGGTATTATTATTCAAACCTACTATTATCGCATCGTTCAAATCAGACTTCATCGCTGCATTGTTTTATATCAGCAATTGGTGGTATATTTTTCAAGATCAATCCTATTTCGAAACGCTTGGAGAACCATCATTACTGACCCATTTCTGGTCACTTGCAGTAGAGGAACAATTTTATATTATATGGCCAATTCTAATGCTGTTAGGCTTGCGCTACATAACCAAGCTTTCCCTAATAAAAATCATGCTTATTACCGCAAGTGTTTCCGCAATTCTAATGATGTTACTTTATCAACCAGGTCTGGATCCTAGCAGAGTCTACTATGGAACAGACACAAGAGCTTTCTCACTGTTAATCGGTGCAGCTTTAGCAATCATATGGCCGAGCGGACAGCTTGCTAGAAAGATACCTCAGAAATTGAAGCATATACTTAATATTGCTGGTTCAATCATGCTTAGTATTTTACTAGTTATGCTTTGGACGACAAATCAGTATGAACCCTTTCTTTATTATGGTGGAATGGTCATTTTATCCATTGTAACAGCCATGCTCATAGCCGTACTTGTTCACCCGGCAAACAGTATAGGCAACCTTTTTAATTTACCGTTCCTAAGATGGGTAGGTATCCGCTCATATGCGATCTATTTATGGCATTATCCAGTTATTATGCTAACAACACCAGCCATCAATACAAATGGTATTTCTTTCATTCGAGTAACGATTCAATTGGCAATTATTCTTGGCTTATCTGCACTATCATGGAAATTTATCGAGGGGCCTATTCGTCATGATGGATTTATTAAATTTTGGAAACAGCTTTCTTTTACAAGACTTCCTTCACGTATTCCATTGAATAAATGGACCGTTATTGGTGGTAGTGTCTTAATCCTACTTACTTCGCTACAATTAGTCACCAATGCTTCCACCTCGAATGCTTCCTATAGTGAAGATAGCTTATTAACGGAATACAGTGAGTCTGAGCATATAAATGAAAACAGAGAATCAGCGGAAAAAGCAACTAAGGAAAAAATAGAAAAAGAGCAAGCGCTCAAACAAGAAAAAGAAGAAAATATACCTGCTAACACTGAGAATAAGGACAAACATGAAACGAAACTGCCAAAAGAAGAGAAGCATAATGCTACTAAAAAAGAGCAGACTCATGAGGAGGAAAAGGAAGCTGTAGCAAATGAGAATTCAGATAAGAAAGAGGTTACCGCAATTGGTGATTCGATACTAATTAATGTATCGCCTTTTCTCGAATCTTATTTCCCTTCCATCCATATAGATGCTTCCATTGGTCGACAAATGAAGCAAGCAAAAAATGTAGTAAAGCAACTGAAAGTCCAAGACAAATTAGGAGAGATCGTCATTATTGGACTTGGTACTAACGGAGCCTTTGCAAAGGATCAGCTTTTGTCTGTGCTTGAGATGATTGGTGATGACCGTCAAGTTCTATTAGTTAATACGCGTATTTCTCGACCTTGGGAACAAGTCGTTAATAGGACATTAGCAGATACGGCCTCAAAACAGGCAAATGTTACATTAGTAGATTGGCATGGTGCTAGCGCTGGACATGATAATTACTTTGCTTCTGACGGAGTCCATCCAAATAAAAAAGGGGCTAAGGTATATGCTGACATTATTAAAAAAGCTTATGATTCGCTAGATTTCTCTTCGTATAGCCAATAATCGTTCAGGGTGTAGCTTAGAAAAGCTATACAGAAATAGGCTTTAAGAAATCAGACGAAGCTAACTCCCTCACTGTGTATAATTACAATGCTCTTTTTTCAAGAATGGTGGTTTAGAAATGGATGTAATTGGGAATTACTATACTACCCTTGTAACTCCCCCTTTCTTGTAATATATGAATCCAAGCAGACCTTGAGGTCATTGCTTGGATTTTTTCTTTTTAAAGAAATGAATTCGATCATTTAACAAGTCTTATTGATATTCGAGCATAGTAGTATGTGAATATGACCCAAATAACCATTCTGACAAGTATCAACCTATTCATTATTTTATAGAGCCATTTTTTAAGTGAATGATACCTAATTAACCAATAAGAGGCGGGGTTTTAATCTGGAAAAAAGACGAACAAAGCTGTCGTAGTTTATTATTCGCCTTTAGAGTGGATATCCTTTTATGATCAAAATTTTTAGTACTTTTCAGCAGCCATTGCCTCCGCTTTTGTTTTATGGACAGTTCCAAAAGGGTGCTCAGGTGGTGCATAAATGGAGTATAATTTTAAAGGATCGGTTCCTACATTGGTTATATTATGCCATTTACCAGCAGGAACCATGATGGCATCGTCATCATTTACATTTGCTTCAAAAGTAAGTTGGTCTTTACGATCTCCCATTTGCACAAATCCTTCTCCCTCTTCAATACGTAAAAATTGATCTGTCGATGGGTGAACTTCTAAGCCAATAGATTCTCCAACATCAATACTCATAAGCGTTACTTGTAAATGGTCCCCCGTCCAAATAGCGGTACGAAAGGTGTTGTTTTGCTTCGTAGCTTCCTCTATATCAATGACAAACGGCTCTCCTCCATAATCCATTGGCCGTCGAAAATTCCCATTTTGTATTTGCTCAACATTAGAGACATTGACTTGATCTCCGTTTAGCGCAGCCAAAAAGATATTTCGTATTTGTGGATCCTGCTGTGTAAGGAAATAGCCTTTCTGATAGGCCTGGTATCCTTCGACTTCTAACTCATAAGCTCTCTGTAAACCTTGCTGATAACTTTCAAAAGTGATGTCATTTACCTGATAGTCAGGCTCTGCTCCTGTTAATTGAATATAAAGATTTGTAACATGTGCCAAATGGTCTTTCTTTCCTGCTAGGGCATGTCGAATGTTATCGGCATGTTCCTCATTTGGTGCTACATTTGCTAACTCCTGATATAACGTAGTTACACAAGCCACTCGTTTTACTTCTTCAAGTATAGATTCACAAAGGCTTTGATAATTTTCCTCTGTACTTCTTGACTGATTATTAGAATCGTACATAGCTGTGCCTACATTATTGTAATGAAAATATGGATAAGCTTGAGGCATATAATACATAACATTTCAATCCTTTCAAACATTATAATATCCATAATCATCATATGCCTACATCCACAAAATGTACTTCAACTACTTATCATCTTAATAAGACTTTTCAGTGTAAATCCTGCTTTTTAGAACGTAAAGCTCCTTCACCTAGCTAAAGTAAACGAGGTGAAGGAGCTTTATTTTGTTACTGTTTGCCTCTGAAAATTACTGGTAGAAGCTGTCTTTCAGCAAAAAGCACTACAAAACATCAATTTTTATTTGCTGGATACACCAGTCCATTTTCGTTAGATCGATTGACCCTGTCTTTTCTTCCATTGCATTTAAAACACCCATGGTTATACCAAATCGAATTAATTCGGTTTCTTGAAGCTTCCTTTCCAACCCGGCAGCAAAACCAGCGATAACAGAATCCCCAGATCCTACTGGATTAACTGCATTTATTTTTGGAGTTGTGACGTGGTAAAAATTGTTTTCGTGTTTTACCACTGCACCAGTCTCTCCTAACGTTATAACCACCCAAGATATATCGTTAAATAATGGCAACTGTAGAGCTTGCTTCATTTCATCTACGTGAAGAATTTCCGAACCGATTAAATCACCAAGCTCGTATTGGTTTGGTTTAATTAAAAATGGCTTCACATCATGCTGTAATGCTTCAGCAAGTAGTTCACCCTTAGTATCTAGTAAAACAGGAGTTCCAGCTTTTTCGGCAATTTCTAGCATCTGATTATAATAGGTTCTGTCTAACCCTGTGGGGAGACTTCCAGAAATAGTAACTACTTCCGCCTGAAGAACATTTTTTTCGAACTCCCTTAGAAAAGATGCTGCTTCATTTTCACTGATTTCTGGCCCACTTTCTAAAATCTCCGTTTGCTTACCGTTATGAATGATAGCAATACAATTACGCGTTTCTCCCTTAATAGGCGTAAAATAATTGTCAATACCATATTTTTGTAATTCGTTACTAATAAAGCTACCTAAGCTTCCACCTAGAAAGCCTGAAGCTGCTACATTCTCCTCAAGTTGATGTAACACTCGAGTTACATTCAAACCTTTTCCTCCTGCCGTCTTAGAGACATCTGTCACTCTATTAATGGCATTCTCCTGGAAGCTTGAGATGCTATATCGAATATCTACGGATGGATTTAAGGTAATGGTTAATATCACTTCTCCACTTCCTTTTCCTCATACTTATTGTATATGCAGAAAATACCGCTTCTATATATTGTGAGTTTTATGCCTTTCCTGCACTCATACAAATTGCTATTTTTTCTTTAACTGCTTCCTTCATCCTAGCTTTGGCAGGACCCATATATTTTCTTGGATCCGTTTCATTTGGATGTTCCATGAGGTGTGCTCGTAATCCAGTAGAGAAAGGAATTTTTAATTCAGTTGAAATATTGACTTTCGCACAACCTAAAGAAATACATTTCTGAACATCTTCCTTCGAAATCCCTGAAGCACCATGTAAAACAATCGGTATAGAAATTAAATTCTTAATCTTTTCTAACCGTTCAAAATCTAAATCAGGCTCTGTCTCATATAAACCATGTCCCGTACCAATAGCTACAGCCAATGAGTCAACACCTGTTTCTTCAACAAATTCAGCTACTGTATCTGGATCGGTATAAGCGGCATCCTTTGCTTCCACAACTAAATCATCCTCTTGCCCTACTAATTTCCCTAGTTCTGCCTCGACTGTAGCACCATAGGCATGTGCCGTATCAACAACTTGTTTCGAGATCGCAATATTTTCCTTAAAGGTATGATGTGACCCATCAATCATAACTGATTTTGTCCCTAACTCTAGTGATTCAACGATAGATTCATAGGTTTCATGATGATCAAGATGTAAGGCAATAGGTATATCATTTTGCTTTGCTGCTACTTCAGCAATTGCTTGAATATAAGCGCGTCCTGCATAGTTCATCGTTCCTGGAGTAGCAGCTAATATAACTGGAGATTTTAATTCTTGTGCCGTTTCTACTACAGTTTGTATCGTTTCTAGGTTATGAATATTAAAAGCAGGTACCGCATAACCTTCTCTTCTAGCTTTTCTTAGCATATCTTCTGTATTTTGCACGTATCCCATATTACTCCTCCTCATTTCCTGTTGTCATTTTTCGATATTTTATGTTCCCATTAATTGCTGTTGCTTGAACCGACAACTCGTCATCCAAAACCACATAATCGGCCAGCTTTCCCGGATGTATACTTCCTATCTCTTCTGCGCGCCCTAAACTCTTGGCAGGGGTTAAACTAGCCAAATGCCATATATCAAATAATGCTTGATCGGACCAGTTATGAAGATTTTTAACACCGTCAATTAATCTTAACGTGCTTCCAGCCAATGACCCCTCTTCTGTGCGAGCTACACCATTTTGCATAACGACAGGAAACTCTCCCAAATGATAATGTCCATCAGGCATCATTCCTGCTCGCATGCAATCCGTAATCAGCATCAGCTTTTCATTTTTTACCTTTAGTGCAAGAGTCGCTACATCAGGGTGAACATGGTAACCATCACAAATGAGTTCAGCATAAACATTGGTATCTGTTAATGCAGCACCAGCAACCCCAGGATTTCGGTGATGAAGCCCCGACATACCATTAAATAAATGAACAAAGTTTTGCGCTCCAGCTGCTATCGCTTCTTGACAGCAATCATAACTAGCATTTGTGTGCCCGATACTTACTAAGACACCTTTATCATCCATTGTTTTAATAAATTCCATAGCATACTCGCGTTCCGGAGCAAGGGCAATTTTTACAATGTTTCCCTTAGCAAGTGATTGCCATTTCTCAAATAATCCAATGTCAGGATCTTGAAAGTACTTTGGATTCTGTGCTCCTTTATACGCTTCCGTAAAAAACGGTCCTTCTAAATAAATTCCTTCGGACAATGCTCCTGGCAAGCCTTCTTCCACAGCTTCTGTAACAGCTTGAATGGCCTTGTCAAGATCAGAGCGTGAGGATGTTAACGTTGTTGGCAAGAATCTTGTAACACCTAGTGTTAACAAGGCTCCTGAAATATGGCGAACTGCTTCCTTCGTGCCATCCATGATGTCGTAGCCATTTATACCATGAATATGCGTATCCACTAGACCTGGAGCAATCATATAACCACTCCAGTCAATTACTTCAGCAGAATCAGGTACCGTTTTGGTCAGATGACCAAATCGTCCATTTTCGACGGAAAGATAGCCAGCTTCTGCTATATGATTTTCCAATATAAACCGATCTGCTTTTATAAAATAGTGCATCCTGTACACTTCCCTTATCTAATGAGTAATACTGTTCGTGAATTAATTTTGTCTACTACCGCTACCCATTACTGCAGCATCTTATTTTAAATACCATCCGATTCATTGACAGCTCTCTTCTTCTTTACTTCAAAGGCTTTAATGCTTTCCTTTCCCTCTGAAATGATACTAGTAACAAAGCTATCTATCGGTTGCTGCCTTTGAAACAAGCCACTTAATAGCATTGGTGAATTCGTTCCACCAATTACATGCACTTGATCTCTAGTTGATGCGATTCGCGAGCTTACATTAAAAGGTGTACCCCCTGCTAAATCAGCAAAGCAGACTACGCCTTCCCCTTCATCAACTACTTCAATCGCTTTAAGGAGTGCTTCTTCTAATTTATCTTGATCCTCTTCAAAGGGAACGACCTCTAATTTTTCTACATCTCCTGCGATTAGCCGAACAGATTCATAAATCCCATTTGGGAATGATCCATGGCCTGTAACGACAATTCCAATCATCTCAAACATCCTTTCTCGATATAAAACTAGGATAAGGTGAACTTCAAACCTTTGGGGTTTTATTTCCCCCAACGGATTGTTCGTACCACAAGGGTATGACCTAAAGGTCTTTGAACCAATCGGACATTTACTGGCAGTCGATCCCACGTCTACCCATAGTGGGGGCTTACTGCAGTTATATGTGGGATAAAATATAATTTACTTTACATAATTCCAAAGAATGAACCTACAAGACCAACGAATACAGTAAGGCCAATTAACACAATTGGTGAACGACCTTTTTTTAGTAGCCAATATACAAGTAAGGTATAGGCTAAAGGAAGCATTGCTGGCATGATTTGATCTAAAATATCTGTTTGTACATTTAATTCTGATTCACCCTGTGTCCACGTATAATCAATTTTGAAAGAAACATAAGTGGCTATTAGCCCGCCAACTACTGTTAACCCCACAATAGATGCGGCACGGGATACATGCTTTGTGCCTTCTTTCAACTTACTGATTGCCTTCACTCCAGTTTTATATCCATAACTCATTAACCCAAAACGGACTCCGAAGTGAATAACATTGAACATGATCAAAAATACAAATGGACCAAGAATATTCCCGTTTACTGCTAATGAAGCTCCAATACTAGCAGTGATTGGTAATAGGGTTAGATAAAACAAGGCATCGCCTATTCCACCTAAAGGTCCCATTGTAGCTACTTTAATACCACGAATTGCATCTCTATCTTCCTTCTTTTGCTCCATTGCTAGAATGACACCCATAATAAATGTAACTAGAAAAGGATGCGTATTGAAGAATTCCATATGATCCTTCATCGATTTACTTAGATCTTTTTTATTCTTATGAATCACTTTTAATCCAGGCAATATGGAATACAGCCACCCAGCTGCCTGCATCCGTTCATAATTAAACGATGCCTGTAAAAGCAATGACCGCCAAGCTAGATGTCGAAGTTGCTTCGGTTGTAAGTCCTGTGCGGAAGCCGTATCTTCATATTGATAACTATTAGATACCATCAGCTATCTCCTCCTCTTTCGGTGTAGGACCTTGCTTGTTCTTATTTTGATAGAAATCATACAGAGCTATTGCTAAACCAATTAATGCAATGGCTAAGATCGGAAGCTCTAGATATGCGGCTAAAATAAAGCCTACAATGAAGAACATAATATACTCCACTTTTATCATGATACGAAGTAGCATGGCAAAGCCAATTGCAGGCATAATCCCCCCCGCAACAGATAAACCATCAATAATCCACTGCGGGACTGTTTCAACAAACGCAGCCGCTCGTTCAGCTCCAAAATAGATGGGAAGAAAGGCAATTACTGCATTAAAAACAAATAGAATCCCTAGTCCCATATAGTTGATCCGTTCTATTCCTTTAGCATTTGCTTCTAATGCATATTGGTCAGCCTTATGCATGACCGGAGCAAAAACCGTGAAGAATAGTGTAATTAATCCCTGTACAGCAACGGCAAAAGGTATAGCAACTCCTACCGCAACCTTTGGATCTTGCCCTGCTATGACGCCAAAAGCAGTTCCAATAACACCACCAATTACAACGTTAGGAGGTTGGGCACCTGCAAGTGGTACCATCCCCATCCAAATTAACTCGAGTGTACCTCCAACGATTAAACCAGTAGTTACATCTCCTAAAATCAAACCTACAACAAGACCGGTAACAACTGGACGGTGAATATGTGTTAATCCATTATATAAATCTATCCCGATGATTCCGGCCCATAAGGCAATTAGTATAGCTTCCATTAACATACTCAATTCCTCCTCCTACACAAATAATGTGTTGCCATCTACGTTTAAATTAACTCAAGAATATTTTGTCCTTTTTCATTTGGTACGCCACGTAGATCAAGGTTTACTCCTAATTTATCGAGTTTCTTAAAAGCTTGAATGTCTTCGTCATCTACCGAAACAGTTGATGAAATTTGTTTTTTTCCTTCCTCATAATGCATATTTCCGACATTAATATGATCAATTGGAACGCCACCTTCCTTTAAGGCAAGTGCGTCTTGAACATCTTTTACGACTAGAAAAATCTTTTGTTTTGGAGAAGCCTTATGAATCACATCGATCGTTTTTTTCAAAGAAAAATACCGCGCTTGAATGACATCAGGAAGCACCATATCCATTAAGCTTTGCTGTACCTCATCTTCTGAAACCTTGTCATTTGCAACTACGACAAGATTGGCTCCTAAGTGATTTACCCATGTGACCCCTACTTGGCCATGGATTAGGCGATTATCAATACGTGTTAATAAAATGTTCGGTGTTGTCATATTATTCATCCCTTCATTTATATAAATCACTTCATGTAAGTGCTATCAAATTTGTTATTTAGGAACCTAATTAGGCTCCTATGTTACGCATGGTTGTATTCGTATATGGTTACTCCTTGCACGACTCGATTTACTCTTCCATCAGGACTCGGATTATCTGGAGTAATACCAAGCTTAATAGACATTTTCAGAGCAAGTACTTGAGCAAACATAATATAGAGTAGACCTAAATAAAAATCATTCGTAAGTTGTTCACTATCACTATTTACCGGAATCACCCAGTCAGCATATTCCTCTATCTCGGAATCTGTTTTTTCTGTAACAGCGACAATTTTCATTTTAGAATCTTCTCCGGACAATTCTTTTAGCATATCTAGGTCATATCTTCTCGTATGTGGATTCTGTGACATGAAAAGGACAACAATGGTGTCGTCATTTAAAATTGATTTTGGACCATGGCGAAAACCTAATGACGATTCATGTACAGCAACCACCTTACCTGCCGTTAGTTCTAGCATTTTAAGTGCTGCTTCATGAGATAATTGACTGAGCAATCCAGATCCTAAATAAACGATACGTTTTATATCGAATTGTAAAATGTCCTCGACAATAGGCGTAAGTTGGTTGACTAGTTTCCCACCATTAGCAATTACTTTAGAAACATTATCACCAGTAAACGGATACACCGTAAATAATCCATAGCAAGCTAGCATCATACTTGTGAAACTACTAGTCATAGCAAATCCTTGATCATGAGCTTGTTCTGGTGTAAGGATTGTTAAGCTATTCGCATCTTGTTCCGTGCTTTTTGCCAATTCGCCATGCGGATTACAGGTAATAACGACCTGATAAAAGTCACTAATAATCGATCCTGCTAATTGTACGGCTGCTACACTTTCTGGGCTATTTCCTGATCTTGCAAATGACACCAAGATCGTTGGAATATCCTTGAACAGATAATGAGAAGGATTAGAGACAATATCCGTTGTGGCAATTGCTTCAAATTGTACATTCCCTTGATACTGCTTTTGTAGCTCTGGAACAAGGATATCCCCTGCAAAGGCTGAGGTACCAGCCCCTGTTAATAATACTCTTACATGATCATGCTTTGAAAAAATAGATTCAATAAAACCTCTCATTGATTCTTTATTTTCAAAAAGTGTTGTAACTGTCTCTTTCCAAACTTCAGGCTGCTGGTTGATTTCCTGCGCGGTAAAACCTGCCATCTTATTCTGCAGTTCATGCTCTGTTAAATTAAACATCTAATATCCTCCAAATCTACTTGTGGTTATGTTGTCATAACCAGTTGTTCTATTAGAATACTCTATTAAGATTTCATTTAATACTTAATAGAGTACAATCTAAGTCAATTCTACCGTATAATCAAACTTATCTCCTCTAGCCACACTAACAGTATATTCAATTAACTGATCCTGATGATAGGCAAATCGTTTGATTAGCATTGCTGGCTGCTGAGAGGGTATTCCTAAATAACGTGCCTCTGTCTCTCGAAGGCTAGCAGCAGAGAAGCGCTCAAGTGCTTTCGTTACTACTACTTGATATTCTTGGTAAAACACATCATACATTGGTCTTTCTATTAACTGTGCTTTTGTTAGATTAGGAAATCGTTTCTTTGGCAAATAGGATGTTTCATACATTAATGGCTCATTATCGGCAAGTCGTAATCGAATAATTTGAAAAACTTCATCGTACGGTTTGATATCCATTTTTGTTGCTAGTCTTTCTTCCACCGCAATTTCTTCAAAGGACAATACTTGTGTCATGGGAACCTTACCCATCTTTTGCATTTCTTCTGTAAAGCTATAGAGCTTTACTAAATCTTGGTTATAAGATGTTGCAGAAACGAAGGTACCTTTTCCATGAAGCTTATAAATATAGCCTTCCCTCTCTAATTCCTGTAGCGCCTGCCTGACGGTTATCCTACTCAAATCATACATATCACATAATTCGCGCTCAGAAGGTAGCTTTTCATGTTCTTGATATACTTGATTGTCTATCTTCTTAATTAATTCTTCCATTAATTGTAAATACAAAGGTACCTTACTACTTTTATCCAATTCGGACTTCCACCTCCCTTACTTAAAGTGGTTATTACCAGTTGCCTTTAGTATATAAAATCCTTACAAAAATGTAAAGGCTTTAATTTCAATTATTATTAACTTAGTGCTTCAATTATGTCTAAGATCGCACACTTTTACGAATAACAAGCTTTGTTGCAATAAATATTTTCTTTGCTATTTTCCTTCCTGCCAATCGCTCAACCAACGTATCCACAGCTGTTTCTCCCATAATTTCTGTATATACTTTAATCGTGCTCAAAGAAGGATACACATACTTAGATACAGACATATCATTCAAACCAATTACACTAACTCGATCAGGAACGGGAAGGTTGGCTTCATGAAGCGCACGTAAGCTGCCAATTGCCATGACATCACTACTCGTAAAAAATGCAGTTGGCAAATCATCACCTAATTCTTCGATTGCTTGTTTCATTAGCTGATAACCATCGTCCACCGAAAACGACCCTACATACATAAACCGCTCATTATATAATGCTTTTTCTTTCATATATGATTCGAAGGTTTTTTCTCGCAGGTCAATAAGCTCTTCAACCTCTCCCTTTAACAACTCCCTACCACCAATAAACCCAATCGACTGATGATTTGTTTGAATAAAATAGTCAATAACCGTTCTTGTCGCCTTTTCAAAATCAATGACAATCGCATCATATTTATCTTCATCTGGGCTATAATCAACAAATACCACATGTGGGTTAATAGCGGTTAATTCCTTAACCTGTCCATTACTAAATTTACCTACGGCAATTATTCCATCAATGCCTTCACTAGAAATTTCATCTATACTATTAAAAAAATATACTTGAGAATTTATATTCAACGCTTTGCATCGTTCTTCAATACCAAGGCGAATTGATAGATAATACAGATCACTCAGCTCTTCTTTTTCTGTATACCAATGTACAATAGCTATATTCGTACCATGGTACTTTTTTGATGTTTTCTTTCGGTAAGACAGTTCTTCAGCTGCTTCAAAAATTTTTTTCTTTGTTTCATCTGCCACCGATAAGCTTGCATCATAATTAAGTACACGTGAAACAGTTGCCGGTGACACACCAGCTTTTTGTGCTATATCCTTAATCGTTGCCAACAACATCACTCCTAAATCCCTAATCTACTAGTAACTATTTTACCATTTCCCAATACTAGCGTCTGTTTTCTGTAAGAAAAACGGAGCAAAATTCGCTCAGTCCTTATCAAAACATGCTCCGATTTACGCTCCCCCTAGTAGCTATTATGGAATAATAGCTACTGCTTGACCACCACTCCGGCTGCCCACTTCCCTTTCCGTGGGGTTTGTC
>NZ_CANMAB010000007.1:0-76465 GCF_947495635.1 uncultured Virgibacillus sp.
AAAAAAGATTCCAGCTATCATTTTTTGATAACTGGAATCTTTTTTAACTTCATAAGGGCTAGTTATGTCCCAGCCCCTTTTATATAAGTGCCTGCTTCTTTTCTTTATCATCTGTTCGTGTTATAAAATTAGCTAGTTGTGAACTTGCATTACCATTTGAATAATCATTCCATAAATTAGCAAATGCATTAATTTGCGTTTTATTAAAATTATTTTGTTTAATCTCTCTTATGATAGACTCTGTAGAAGTGACAACTGGTCCAGGCATCTGCTTTTCATAATCTTGAATGATTCCTCTTTCCTGTTTATATTCTTCTAAATCATATGCATAAAATATCATAGGTTTTTGATATATTGCATATTCAAATGGGATAGAAGAATAATCCGTAATTAATAAATCAGTAACCATTAATAAGTGATTTGTCTCAGCATAGTCTGAAACATCATATACAAAATTCGGATAGTTATTGATTAATGAGTTAGAAATAGCAGGGTGTAATTTAACAAATAACACATAGTCACTGGATAGATGATTATATAACATTTCCATATCAAGCTGAACTTGATAATTACTGAGTTGCTTATCACGAAAAGTAGGAGCATATAAAATAATCTTTTTATCTTTTATAGTTGGAAATTCTAACTGAATTTGTTTAGAAATTCTTTTTTCTTCCTTCTTGTCATAGAACACATCGGTTCTTGGAATTCCAGTTCTAAGAATAGATTCATTTGGTAAATTAAAGCTTTGGCGAAATATAGTTGCCATACGCTCCGAACCGACTACAGTATAATGAAATTTGTTATAGACCTGTTGAAAACGCATAATTGCTTTCTTGCTTCTGTTCTTTATAGAAGGATCCATTAGCCCAAATTTCTTTATTGCGCCTGCAGCATGCCAGAGTTGAATACAAGTCGTTTCAGGTTTAAAGTTTGTTACAGCTAAAAAACCATAATAGTTATCTACTAAAACAGTAGTTGCTGTTGCTAAATGATAGATTGATTGTACAAATGAAAGGGGATGCTTTAGGCTAAATAGAATTTCTTTATTAATGATATGCTGTTGGAATGGATAGTTACATTTAGGGACTTTTAAGATTATTATCTCTTCTTCTGGTGTCTGTTTACGTATGGCTTGTGCTGTATAATAAATATTGTCCCCAAAAGTTGCCACACCAACAGTTTTCTGCTTTTGGGGAAATAATTTGCATAAGTTAAAGATGAAATGAAATACTTGAAGGTAAACAGAGATGGCAATTTCTCTAACCATTGTTAACCTTTAAATCTGTCTTTATCTTAGTTGTTGAAATACCAATAGTTCTGGGCAAATAAACGACCTCACAGTATTCCTTTAAGTAGTCGAACTGACCTTTCCAGTCGTCCCCCATTACAAATACATCAATTTCATGTTTTTGAATATCCTGGATTTTTTGTTCCCAAGTATTTTCATCAATAACCTCATCTACATAACGAATTGCTTCAAGAATCGCTTTACGTTGCTCAAATGTATAGTAAGCTTTTTTACCTTTCAGTTCATTGAACTCGTCAGCGGAAATTGCTACTATCAAATAGTCGCCGTATTCTTTTGCGCGACGTAATATATTTATATGACCTGTATGAAGTAAATCAAACGTTCCATAAGTAATCACTTTTTTCATTTTAATTCCTCCAATTTAAATGAAGAAGCATTATAGGTCAATATGCTAAATTTCACTTATTATTATAATAACATAAGTTTACATAAAATTAACACAGGGTTTACACTTTGATAATAATTACCACTTTATGAGTTGAGAAGGGAAAATAGAACAGTTATAATTCTAAAAGAGAATAGTTGAAAAAGTGTGTGTAATTTGGACAAACCTAACAATTCCCCCTTTTTAATCGAAAAGTCTTTGACAGTGTGGATAATAAGATTATTAAGGTCCACATTATTAAATATTTCAATGATAAGATACTTTCGAATATAGTTGGTTGACATGATGTGGTTACATCTAAATTCGACACATTATGATATAATATCCATATCTATAATAACTGAGGTGAATGAATTGATTTATGCTGGAATTTTAGCAGGTGGTAAAGGAACTCGTATGGGAAATGTTCCTATGCCAAAACAGTTTCTAACATTAAATGAAAAACCAATAATCGTTCATACTGTTGAAAAGTTTATTCTTAATAATCGATTTGAAAAGATAATAATTGCTACTCCAAAAGAGTGGATTAATCATACAAATGATATCCTTAAAAAATATAAAATTGATTTACCTAAGGTGGAGGTAATCCCTGGTGGAAGTGATAGAAACGGTACAATTATGAGCGTAATAGACCATATTGAAAGAAATTACTCACTAAACGATAGTGATGTCTTAGTAACTCATGATGCAGTTCGTCCTTTTTTAACTCATCGGATTATTCAAGAAAATATTGATCAAGGGCTTGTTCATGGAGCTGTTGATACTGTTATAAATGCTATAGATACTATTGTTGAATCAAAAGATAATGAGTTTATTTCTTCTATACCGAGACGTAATTATATGTATCAAGGACAGACTCCACAAACTTTTAACGTTCAGAAGTTAAAAAGACTTTATAATGAATTAACAGATGAAGAGAAAGTTATTTTAACAGATGCTTGTAAGATTTTTTCTATAAAGGGAGAAGCTGTCAAGCTTGTGCAAGGTGAAATATTTAACATTAAAGTTACCACTCCATATGATTTAAATGTTGCGAATGCCATTATAAAAGGGAGCTTGGATCAATGATAAATCAAGTTTACCGACTAGTTTCTCCAAGACAGTTTGAAGTAACATATAATGATCAATCTATAATTTCCGACAAAGTAATTGTTAGACCAACACATCTTTCTATTTGTGCTGCCGATCAAAGGTATTATACGGGCTCTCGAGGGAAAGAGGCGATGAGGAAAAAGCTACCAATGGCACTAACACATGAAGGGGTTGGGGAAGTGGTTTTTGATCCGACAGGAAACTATAAAGTTGGATCAAAAGTTGTTATGATTCCCAATACGCCGGTTGAAACCGATCCCTTTGTTGGTGAAAATTATTTACGGTCAAGTAAATTTAGATCTAGTGGCTACGATGGTTTTATGCAAGACTATGTTTTTTTAAATCAAGATCGAATTGTAGAACTACCAAATGATATGAATATGGATGTAGCTGCATTTACAGAACTTGTGTCAATAACAGTACACGCACTTAGCCGTTTCAAGAAAAAAGCACACCAAAGAGTTAATACTTTTGGGGTTTGGGGAGATGGGAATTTAGGTTACATTACATGCCTTTTTTTAAAAAAACTATATCCAAACAGTAAAGTAACTATTTTTGGTAAAACAGATTATAAATTAAACCACTTTTCATTTGTTGATGATACGATTAAAATTGATGATATCCCCGAAGGTCTTTCCATTGATCATGCTATTGAGTGTGCTGGAGGAAAAGGAAGTCAATATGCACTAGAGCAAATCATCGATCATATTAATCCAGAAGGTACGATATGCCTATTAGGAGTCAGTGAATATCCAATTGAAGTTCATACTAGAATGGTATTAGAAAAAGGATTAACCTTGATAGGGAGTAGTCGAAGTGGTGCTTTTGATTTTCAGCAAACAATAGCTATTTATAAAGAACATCCCGATATTGTTGACTATCTAAGTACGATAATTGGTAATGTCTTTGATGTTACTAAGATTAATGATGCTACAATGGCGTTTGAAAGTGATTTATCGAGTTCTTGGGGTAAAACTGTAATGAGGTGGATGATTTAACATGAATCATCTATCGTTAAAAAAAAGAATTTTTTTAAGGGCTTATAAATCGCTGTTTAGAGCAATTTATAATGTTTTCTCTTTTTTTAGAAAAACGGATGAGAATAAATTTGTTATTGCTTTATATAGATCAAAAGAATTAGAAGGAAATTTAGAATATGTTAGTGATGAGATAAGAAAAAATATTTCTAATGCTAAGATTCATCTTGTAATTGGTGAGAACAAGATGAATCTTAGACTGTTTAAAGAAATTCCAATGTTATCCAATGCAAGGTATTTGATACTTGATGATTATTATTTACCAATTTACCTGGTACAAAAAAAGAAAGATCTGAAAGTAATACAGTTATGGCATGCAGCAGGTGCCTTTAAAAAGTTTGGTTATAGTACATTAGGAACTAAATTTGGTCCAGGGGCTGATTATTTAAAACTAGTGCCAATACATTCAAATTATACACATGTTTATGTTTCATCTAAAAGAGTAGTACCATTCTACGCAGAAGCATTTAATATGTCGGAAAATAAAATTTTTCCACTCGGAATGCCACGAGTCGATTTTTTTAGAGAGAAAAGTAAATGCGAGAGGATAAGAACAGAGATACTAGAAAAATACCCTATATTAGATGGAAAGAGAATCGTGAAAATATTAGTGGCACCAACATACAGGGCGAATGGCAACCAAGGAGAAACGACATTTAATATAATTGATTCAATGGTTGATATATCACATTTGCTCCATAATAATGTACAAGTTATTTTTAAGCCACATCCTTATACAAAAGAATTAGACTTAAATCGCTTAAGTAAATGTCCAAATATTCTTTTAGCAAGTAAGCATTCCATTAATGAGTGGATGGTAGTTGCAGATGCGTTTATTACAGACTTTTCTTCTTCTATTTTTGAATTTGCTCTGTTAAAAAAGCCAATGGCGCATTTGATTCCAGATCTAGACGAATACGATAAAAATCGAGGACTATATCAAGATATAAATCAACTATCAGATGGGACAATTTTAACTATGAATGACCAATTGGCTGACTGGATAAATAATAGGACTCCCAATGAATACTTTAATTCGTCAAGAATGATTCATTATAATTTCGATGATATTCAAAACATAACCAAAAAAATTGTCTATCATTTTACGCATAAGTAGAAAGGGGTGGGGTAAAAGTGTACCGTACACCAATTGATAACAAGAACGTGGAGATAACAACAGAAGGTGCCGTAGTAAATCAGATAACTAAATTAAACATTAACGGTCCTTACTTGGATATTGAAGGCTATGCTTCAATGAAAGACCATTTTCCGCTTCAAGAAGAAAGGGTACGTAAAACGTTAATGTTTGTTCCAAACATTAATATAGAAGAACTAAGAGAAACAGTTGATGAATATAAAGAATTAACGGATGAACAAATTTTGGAGCATAATATTATTGAGATCGCTTTAGATAATTGTCAATTAAATGAACTCGAAAATTTAGATGAACAAATTTCTGTAGAGTCTTTGCAATCATTAGCTGGATATAAAGGAACGATTGATTTGTCTCTAATTAATCAAGGAAAGCCGTTATTAAGTGGGGATTACAACCTATATATTAAACTAGAACAGCTTGCTCCAAACAATGACAAAATTAAATTCGAAAAAACATTACCGTTATCAAGAGTAAAAAAGTTTATAAAGGGAAGTAGTATTCTTAATACGAAGTTAGAGTATTTTTCATCAAAAAAAGTATTAAAGTATAATTTAGTCGCATCCTTTGATAAATTCAGTAAAACGCTTCACTTAAAGAATACATTGTTACAATCATACGATCCTAGAGATCTTCCGGGAAGTGAATTGTATAAAGAGTCAAGGTATATGAAAGCAATCAAACGAAGATTTTTTAAATTTGTTTATATGTTGTGCAGCATACTGCCTATTAATAAAAGAAAAATATCATTTGCATCTGACAGTCGTTCTGAATTAAATGGTAATTTTTATTTTGTATATGAAGAATTATATAAGCGTAATTTAGATATAGATGTAAAATTTATTTTTAATGAACGAATAAATAATAAAAAAACATTTGGTGATCTAGCTAAAACAGCGCTTCAATTTGCAACGTCTAAGATAATTCTTTTGGATGATTTTTACCCGTTAGTTTACCCACTTAAAATCCGTAAAAATGCTGACTTGATTCAAATATGGCACGCTGCAGGAGCTTTTAAAACATTTGGATATAGTAGGATAGGCAGACCTGGTGGGCCATCGCCAAATTCTAAGAATCATAAGAATTATACAAAAGCAGTTGTAAGTAGTGAAGGAGTACGAGAAAATTATGCAGAAGGATTTGGAATTACAGTAGATAAAATTTATCCTGCTGGGATACCTCGGTCGGATATTTTCTTTGATGTGAAATATAAAGATTATGTTCGCAAAACGTTAACAGAAAAATATCCATTTATAAAAGGGAAAAAAGTAATATTATTTGCACCTACATTTCGGGGAAATGGTCAGGCTTCAGCATATTATCCGTTTGAAATATTGAATTTGAAAAAACTGTATAATGAGCTACATGAGGAATATGTTTTTTTATTTAAGATTCATCCATTTGTCAACAACAAACTAAATATCCCATATGAATATGCTGATTTCTTTTTTGACCTCAGTGATTATCGCGAGATAAATGATTTGTTGTTAATTACAGATATATTAATTACAGATTATTCATCTGTCTGTTTTGAATTTGCGCTACTAAATAAACCGATGTTGTTTTTTGCATTTGATGTAGAAAAGTATATTGAAGAGCGGGACTTCTACTATAATTATTTTGATTTTATTCCTGGTCCTCTATTAAAGACAACGTCTGAAATAATTTCAACTATAAAAGAGCAGAAATTTGAAACGGAAAAGATTCAATCATTCGTTAAGTATTTCTTTGATGATACTTTGGGGAATGCATCAAAAAATGTTGTCGATCACTTAATTATTCCAAGCCTTAACGATAATCCGCTTTATGAACTTGAGGATGAGACAAAGTTATCTCCTCCTTCTTCAAGAATTGAATTATTTGAACGTAGTATTAGAGATCGAAATACTGAAGAAAGTCCGTAATAGTTAATGTTTTAATCTAAACTGTATTGAGTTAAGGTGAATGAGAGAGGAAACATTTATGAAATCAGCAATTAAAGTTATAAAAGAACAAATAGATAATTTTTATCTAATAAGAAGACTATCCATTTATGAATTAAAAAGCCAAAATAAAAATAATTACTTGGGTATGTCCTGGGAAGCTATTAATCCAGCTATCCAAATATTAATATATTGGTTCGTGTTTAGTACACTTAGATCACGTGAGCCAATCGATATGAATGGGATAGAAATACCATTCTTTAGTTGGTTGATTGCAGCATTCTTTTTATGGATTTTCTTTTATCAGTCAACGATACAAGGGTCAAAGTCTATCTATACAAGAATTAAGATCTTATCAAAAATGAATTTTCCTATGAGTGTTATACCAAGTTTTGTTATATTCTCTCAATTTTATGTGCATGTATTTATGTTATTGATATCGATAATTGTACTTCATTTTACAGGATTTACAATATCTATTTACTATATCCAGCTATTGTATTTTGTATTTGCTGCATTATGCCTCTTATTTGCCATATCTCTAATTACATCAACATTGTCTACAATAGTAAGGGATTTCCATATGCTTTTAAATTCGGTGTTACGTATGATGTTATATTTATCAGGAGTATTATGGCCATTAACACTTTTATCAGATCACCAGACATTAATGAGCTTAATGAAGCTTAATCCTTTGTATTACTTAATTGAAGGTTATCGTGCTTCTTTATTTGGAACAGAATGGTATTTTATTACGAACTGGGAGTATACATTATACTTTTGGGGATTAGTAATAATAATATTGATATTGGGATCTACATTACATGTTAAGTTTAGAAGGCATTTTATTGATTATTTGTAAAGGTATGTGAAAAATGGAAAAAGCAATAATTGCAAAAGATATAGTAAAAAAATATAAATTATATAATGGTCCAAAGGAACGATTACTTGATTTAATTATTCCTAGAAGTTATGGGGAAGATTTTTATGCTCTTTCAGGTGTTGAATTTGAGGCAGATAAAGGTGATATTATAGGATTTGTAGGTGTTAATGGCTCAGGCAAATCAACCTTATCTAACATTATTGCTGGTATAGTTCCGATGACATCTGGGGAGTTAATAATAAATGGGCAAGTAGCCTTGATTGCTATTTCTTCAGGATTAAAAGAAGATTTAACGGGTCGAGATAATATTGAATTGAAATTATTGATGCTAGGTTTTAATAAACATGAGATAAAGGAACGTGAACCTGATATTATTGAGTTTTCAGAGCTTGAAAAATTTATTGACCAGCCTGTAAAATCCTATTCAAGTGGTATGAAATCGCGATTAGGATTTGCCATTTCAGTAAATGTTGATCCAGATATCCTTATTATTGATGAAGCCTTATCTGTAGGAGATAAAGCATTTGCTGAGAAGAGTTTCAATAAAATGAGAGAATTCAAAGAAATGGGAAAAACTATGATATTTGTAAGTCATTCCATCAAACAAATGAAGAAATTCTGTGAAAAAATTGTCTGGCTTGAATATGGAATGGTTAAAGATTTTGGAACAGTTGACGAGGTACTTCCAAAATATGAGGCATTTTTGAAAGAATGGAAAAAAATGCCTAAACCAGAAAGGAAGGTATATAGACAAAAAGCTTTGGATCATCGAAAAAATACACCAATAGTATAAGTGATTCAATTATTAAGATCGAATTTAAAATACTAAAGGAGCATTTTTATGAAAAATATTATTATAAGATCAGGTATGTCACCACTTGATACATTTGATGCCTCATATATAATGGGTAATAATTCCATTGGAGGTAACGTAGGTAACTTAGTATACCAATATAGTGTCATACGCACATTAATGACTGAAGGAACCTCAATTACTCCGGATTATTATAATTATGACCCAAATAGAGCGGACGAAATTAATGAAAAATTTGATTGTTATATTATCCCTTTAGCCGATGCATTTCGTAAAGATTTTATACCTACATTGAAGAAATATACGAGGTTAATAAAAAAACTAACTATTCCAGTTGTTGTTATCGGTGTAGGCTTACGAGCGCCTTTTGAACCAAAATTAGATGAAGGTTTTCCATTTGATGAAGATGTAAAAGATTTTGTTAAAGCTGTGCTAGAAAAGTCAAATATGATAGGAGTACGAGGCGAGATTACTTCTAAGTATCTCTCTCGTTTAGGATTTCGTGAGGGAATTGACCATACTGTAATCGGATGCCCATCAATGTATACGTTTGGTAGAGAGTTGAAGATTCGTGATACAAACATTACAAAGGAGTCTATGGTTTGCGTGAATTCTTCTAGACTTTCACCTAACCATGTTTTAGACTTTATTTCACGAAGTATGAAAGACTTTCCTAATCACTATTTTATACCGCAATGGATGAAAGAAATGAAGCTTGTTTACAATGGTGCACCACCAATTGCTAAACAAAGTAGTAATTATCCCGTTAAAATGTCTGACCCCGTTTATATGAATAATCGTGTACGTTTTTTCTTAAATGTACCTACCTGGTTAGATTTTATTAGTAGAGCAGATTTAAGTTTTGGAGCAAGGCTACATGGGAATATAACAGCTACTATTGCTGGGACACCTAGCCTTTTAATTCCAAAAGATGCTCGAATGCGTGAATTAGCTGAATATCATAATTTGACTCATGTTTGGGCAAATGATATTACTAAGGATACTAGACTATCTGATTTAATTGAAAAAAGTGATTTCCACCTACCGGAGAAAAAACAAGGGGTCAATTTTGATCACTTTATTAATTTTCTAAATAAAAATGATTTAGATCATATATATAAAGATAGCATGTCGCCTTCAGTTATTCCTTTAGACCTTGAATTATCAAAAAAAGAACTTCTTCCACCTATATATCCAATCAGTGGATGTAGTATGGAGGAAATGGTAATGCGTTTGGAAACCTATTACCCTCAACAAGAGGAAAAAAGTAATAAAGTACAAAAAGAATTAAAAGCTAAAATAGCTAAAAAGGATAAAACGATTAATAAATTAAATGCAACTTTGAATAGAAAATCAGTAAGATTAGCTTTAAAAACAGCAAATATGTTCAGGATATAATGATAGGGGGGAGGTCATTAGTGTACCTCCCCTTTCATATGGTGTAGGAAAATACAAGAGTATGGTATGCAAAAATAATTAACTCAATATTATAATTATTGATTTTCTCCCCTGAAAGAATGAATAGTCAACCGTAATATATAATGATATTATATATGCAACAACCAATATTATTAAGTTTCTTTTTTATGTGAGTTTGTATTGTAGAGGGTCGCTAATTGGACGTGAAAGGTTGCATTAAAATGAAGATGGACAAAAAGTTAGTTAAATTAATGGATATACCATTTATAAATATTGCAAAAAAGGACCTATTAAATAATAACTTATATCCAAGTTTAGACAAAAGACAAAAATGTTATGTTGTTACAGCTAATCCTGAAATCGTTATGAAAACAAGAGAAGATGCTTCCTATAAGAAAATGGTTAAAAAAGCGGATTACATTGTACCTGATGGAGCGGGTATTGTTATGGCTTCAAAGCTTCAAAAGGAACCAATTCAAGAACGTGTTGCTGGTTATGACTTAATGTTGGACTTATTAGCGTATGCAGATAAGCATGGGTTATCATGCTATTTTTTAGGTGCTAAAGAGCATGTGAATGAAAAATTGGTAAGTAAAGTTAAAGAAAAATATCCGGACTTAACGCTTGCTGGTCACCATCATGGTTACTTTTCAATAGACGATCCTTCCATTGTCAACGATGTTGCAAATAGTAATCCTGATCTTATATTTGTGGCGTTAGGATCACCTCGGCAAGAGGCTTGGATTACGCAGCATATGGATAAGTTCACGAAGGGCTTATTTATGGGAGTTGGAGGAAGTTTTGATGTACTGGCAGGTGAAGTAAAGAGAGCTCCAGAAGGTTGGATAAACCTAAATTTAGAATGGCTATACCGATTGTTAAAACAACCGTTTCGATGGAGGAGGATTTTAAAAGCGGTAGAGTTTATGGTTCGTATATTTTTAAAGAAAAAGTAAGGGCGTGATCCAATCATTGGACCACGCCTTTTTAATTGCCTATATTAATTTATCTCATATATAACTGGCAGTAAGACCCTCACTGATTGAAGTTTCACTTTGTAGTTGAATCATTCTCTTCGTTTGCATCAGCACTGAACTCAGAGTTATTCACATTTGAAGTGGAAAGGTCAAGATGCTCTCTCAATTCGTGCTCTATGTCATTTCTGCTTTGTTCATCTACTTGATAATACCATAATCCGTCATTCATTTTTCCACCAGTTCCGTCTAAACTGACAGAACTTAGAGAAAGATTTGTATTCATTCCATAACTCACAAAGCTCTTCATTTCATTAAAGGATAGACTTGTCTTCATATTGTTGCCGACAGCGGTTATTAAATCATCAAGCTTTAGTATAGATGATGCTGAAGCAGCTTGCTTCACAATTGTCTTTATAATTTCCTGTTGCCGCTTACCTCGTTCTATATCACTATCATATTTCCTTGTTCTGGCCAATGCTAACGCTTCTTCACCATTTAGTTTTTGGTACCCAGGGGTTAAATGAATGGCATTCTTATTATCTTGTGAATCCATTTCAACGATCTCAAATGGTACATCATACTGAATACCACCTAAGGAATCAACAACTTCTATGAAAGCTTCAAAGTTTAAACGAACATAGTAATCTACTGGTACATTTAAAAAGTCTTCGACAGTTTCAATTGATTTTTTGGGTCCGCCAAAATAATGAGCATGATTAATTTTGGTGTAACCATGATCTGGCACATTTACGTACGAATCTCTTGGAATGCTTAGTAGCTTCACACTTTTACTACTTTTATTAAAGGTTGCTAGAATCAATGTATCTGACCTGCTTTTTTCATTATAGCCCCGATTTTCACTATCATCAACACCGATAATTAATACGGATACATTATCCTCTACAGGATCTACCGATTCATTCCTTAATTTGGATGTTTCATTTTCTCTTCCAACTTTTTCATAGGAGTCATTTGCAGCATTTTGAGCAGTTGTATATATATGGAAACCATAAGAAAGGACTGTAATGAATAGTATGGTAAGGGGAATCAGTAAGTACAACAGTAGTTTTTTTCTATTCTTCTTCTTTTTTTTCTTACGTTTTGTGATTCTTGAAAAATTGTTATTTTCGTTAGACATTTTATTTACTCCTCGTCAAACGTACTACATACTATTTTACTATTAAGTGACTAATTCGTAAATTTAAAATTACATTACATTATTGTAAGATGTATGTTTTTCCATTTATATATAAGAGAATTAAGCATTTTTATCCTATTGTAATCTTCTTAATTATTTGGCTGCGATCAGATGCTGGGACTTATGGGTAGCCTAATAGATTCAATCCGACATGTATGCACCAAACGGATTAGTATTCCCTAAGCTTTTCGATGCAAGACATGTCGTATTTACAATAATTCCATCAAGAATGTTTACACGTTAATTATCTATTTTGAGTGAAGCAGTTTTAGTTTGTAATTGATCTGTAACGATTCTCTGTTTTCCTGATTCTAAACCCACAATTAAAATGATAATTGAAATAATAAATAGCATAATAAGTGGAACTTGCCATCCGTTTGTTAAATCATGTAATGCACCAATTAAAACTGGCCCTAAAGCTGCTAATAGATAACCAAACGATTGGGCCATCCCTGACATTTCCGCTGCCTGTTGGCCGTTTGATGTTCGAAGACTGAAGAACATCATCGAAAGACTAAAGGCACTTCCGCCAGCAATTCCTATAAAAATAACGGATATAACTAGTACAGGAATAATTCCAGAAAATAATCCTCCAATTCCTATCATAAATAGAATGGCAGTTATACTAGCTAATAGCTTCTGATCATTCATTTGTTCTGCAATGACAGGAATAATAAACGTTACCGGGATAATAGCAAATTGCATAAGGAACAGCATCCAACCAGCGCTATCCGAACTAAAACCATGAGATTGTAATATTTCAGGAAGCCATGTAATTAGCGTATAAAATATTAACGATTGTAATCCCATGAATAATGTAATACACCATGCTAGTGTGGATTTCCAAATAGACCCCTCTGCTTGTGGTGTTGCACTTGTTGTAGGATCTGACTTGTTTTGTTTTTGTAACTGAGGAATCCAAAAAAGCAGGGCAATAAAGGAAAGTATCCCCCATACAGCCAGTGAGCCTTGCCAGCCAATGTCTCCGATAGAAGAAATAGGAACACCTAAGCCAGATCCTAAAGCTCCAAATACGTTCATGAAGACAGCATATATCCCTGTCATTAATCCTATCTTAAGTGGAAAGTTCATTTTTATTAAGCCTGGTAGCAATACGTTTCCAATTGCGATAGCTAACCCAATAAGAATGGTTCCAGAAAATAAAAATATGGAACCAAATAGGGAGCGAATAATAATACCAATTGTTAATAGTGTGATAGAAATAAATATTGTCCATTCTATGCCGATTCTATTTGCTATTTTAGGAGCAAACGGTGATACAAGTGCAAAAGCAAGTAAAGGTAAAGTTGTAATTGTTCCAGCTAACGCATTACTAATTCCTAAATCGTCACGTATATAGGAAATTAGGGATCCAACAGAAGTTAATGGAGCTCTTAAGTTTGACCCAATCAAAATAATTCCAATTAAAAAAATCCAAGTATTGCGGTTTTCTTGTGTCTTTTCTAAAGTTAGTCTATTATTATTCAAAATTTTTCCTCCGAATCTATCATAACAACGGAACTAATCCGAAGTTTATTTCTAAAAAAGTGGTATACTGGAGCAACCTTGTCCTCTATTGCTCTTGAAATTCTGTGCATGCTTTATAATCTTTTTTTAAATTCATTAATATAAGCATCAACATACTTTGTAGCACCATCTATATCTTGATGTCGAATCGCGTCTAAAAGCTCGCTATGAATTTCCTTGTTATAATCGAATTGATTATCCATTAGCATAATATCGCGGATAGAGGAATATAACGGATCTGTCATATGTTCATATAAATCTTGTAGCAGCTTATTATTTGCAGCTCTTACCATATTTTTATGAAAAGTGATATCTGCTTTAATAAAATCCTCCATAGCACCTCGTTCAGCCGCATCCTGACACTGTTTAATACTTGCGTGCAGCTTGTTTATATCCTCTTCACTTCGGCGTTTTGCTGCCAACTGAGCTGCCTCTTTTTCTAAGGCTAATCTAACCTCTAACGTTTCTAGTAGATCAGATTTTTCGATGTAGCGATGCATTGCAGCTTCTAGGGAACTTGATGAACGGACAATCGTTCCGCTTCCTTGTTTTGTTTCTAATAAACCTGCGTGTACTAAAGCATGAATAGCTTCCCTTAATGTATTACGACTAACACCGAATTCTTCCATTAATTCCATTTCAGGTGGAACTTTATCACCAATAGACCAATGACCATTTTCAATTAAATTCTCCATTTGCGAAACAACTTGGTCGACTAACGATATGCGATTCGTTTTCTTAAGCATTCTTTACACTCCGAATTTGTAGGATGATTGGTACATAGGATATATTATCAGATCGTCATAAGCATGTAAATAAAAGCATCCTTTTATGTGCAGATAATAAAAAAATCAATTATCCTTTTTACCTGTTGATATTATTTAATTCACATTCTCCCAGCTGGTTAAGTGACCCTCTCTTTTCTCTATGTCTAATAAATAACGTCACATATTTTTCTTTTCCTTTCATGCCTCCTTCTTACTACTCCATACGAATGTAAGGATAGAAGGAGGTGAAGAAATATGGCAACGACACAAATAATGGACTCTTCATTATGGTTGGTATTTGACGGAGGCTTGGATGAGGTAACTGGAAAATCAATCGTTAAGACAAAGAGCTTTAATAACGTCAAACCTACAGCAAACGCAGAACAGCTATATACAATAGCACAAGCGATTGCTGGATTGCAGCAGCTTCCGCTTCATTCCGTTGAACGTAAGGATACCTCAGCCATTGAGCCAGTCTAAGGAAGAAGAAGGTAACTAAGTAAGAAGGGAGGGAATACGTTGAAAAAACTAGAATTGAAATTTGCGAATAAAGAAGGAAAGACAGTAACTTATTCGATTGATCACCCCATAGTACCTGCAGACCCAACTGCTGTTAACGCAGCTATGGATGAAATTCTCAAACAAAATGCATTTTCGTCAAGTGGTGGGGAGCTACTCTCTAAAAAGAGTGCTCGAATAGTAGAACGGATTGTTGAGGAGATAGATATTAATTAACGGCACCAATCCGTAAAGAGGAAGAGAGCTGTAACAAAAGACAGCTCTCTCTCTTTCTAAACAATGGGAATACACGCTCTTTTTCATGATCAGCCTCAGCCTATTGTGAATACAAAGGTGTCTTTAGTCGGTTGTTCTTCCAGCTGGAATCTAGGTGATGCCAGTTATTCTACACGAAGCTGTTTATAACAGCCATTTTTTAAACGTAGTCTAGGCTATATTTTAATTTTCATTTAACTAAAAAGGAGGCGATGGCTATGGATCCATGGATAGCTTTTATTACAGATGTTGGCTTTCCGATAGCTGTAACATTTTATCTATTGCATCGGATTGAAGGGAAATTAAATGTTTTAATCGATTCCATTCATGCATTGCCAGAGCGATTAAATTATAAATAACTGAAAAACTTCGGAGTCACCAGATTCCGGAGTTTTTCATTATCCCATTAAATAACTATAATAGTTCAATTTTCCTACTTACTAGTCACGGTATGTCGATTAATAAGTGAATCTAGTACTTTTTTAACTTAGATAATAAAAGGTAATCACTTATAATTTTTAAGGGGGTTTATCCTACATATAACTGCCAGTAAGCCCCCGACCTCAAGCAATAAAGAGAAGCTAACATTGGTAAGTGGGAGATCGACTGCCAGTAAATGTTCGATTGCTTCAAAGGTCTTTAGGTTATACCCTTGTGGTACTAACAATTAGTGTGGGATAAACAAAATCCCCCAACTGCTTGAGGTTTACATTTTATAATACCGAGTACCTGTTGCATTACGTTAAGCAGTTAATTGTCTTCAACATATGAAGACAGTATTATTTGTGTGAACCAAAGAAGAGAGGATTATGTAATTCATGAATGAAGAAGTAAAAATCGAACGTGCACCTATTGATAAGGCATTATCAGAGCTTCAAGCTACCATTCAAAACTTTGAAAAGTCCTATACAAGCATGAACAAAGAAGATAATACAGGTGCTATCCTGCATAAGCTTGAAGAAATTAAAAACACATTTGAGCAAATCAATTCTTCCTACCACGCTTTAAAACATAATAACTCAAAAGCTACGAATCAAGCTGTGGAAAAAATGCAAGGAATGGACCATACCCAATCGACTTCTATGTATTGAGATAATGCTTTTGCGTAATATCTATTAAGCTTTTAAGGATGATGTACTATGTATAAGGTAATGCTTCTATTAATTGGAACACTACTAGTCATAATGGGCTGTAGTAATGATGATGCAAGCAAGATAAGTAAAAATGCTTCTCAAGTTAAACAAGTCTTAGAAGATAATTTAACCTATTCTGAAGATGAAAATATGGATAAGTATCTGGAGACAATTGTAGAAGCGAGTAGGGAAGATACAAAAAAACAATTAGAAGTATTTTTTAAGGATTATGATATTACGTATGAACTATTGGATTTTAAGGTAATAGAAGAATCGAATGATCGCATTGTAATTGAGGCAGAACAGCGGGCAACGGCATCATTTATTGCAGCTGGCGAATCGTATCGTGATCATATTGCACATATGGAGTATGTATTTGTCAATGAAAGCGATGGATGGAAAATTGCCAGCTCAACTGTGACGAAAACAAATATCATTAAATAGTAACGATATGACGTTAATTCACATTCTAGCTATCTAATTCTGTGCATGTAGAAGCAACATGCAATAAAAACATAGTTTACGATAATCACATATTTACAGTGCCTTACATCACATGTACGCTAATCATGTAAGTTCAATTCTGAATATTACAACGTTATGTGGATGGGAGCACGCTATATGGCAAAAACAATTATTTTTTATGATTATGATTTTCCTATAGATGGTAATAGACCAAATAGATCTATTTTGGAAGACTTAAATGGAACAATTGTAACTGCTAATTCATTGGAAGAAGCTCTTGATGATGATCAGGTAACTTGTTTTATTAATCTACATGGTTCATTTTTTCCTAAAAATGCTTGGAAGGCGATCTATTCTTATTTAACAACCGGAAAAGGTATGGTTCACTTTGGTGGCATCCCTTTTCGAGTTCCATGCTTTCAAGAAGACGGCAAATGGAAAAAAGAACGTGAACAGACTGCGTACCACCAACAATTAAATATTCACGAGGCTTTGCCAGTAAAAACGAAGCAGGTCACGCAATTACAATCCAATTATGATATTCCCATTTTTAAAGGAAAGGAAAAGCTATTTGCCATCCAAGATACATATAACTTTATCCTGCATGTTACCAAATCCAGTTCTTTAAAGGGAGAAATGGGTGCAGCAGGACCAATGGATGCTAGGATATTCCCTTTGCTACAAGGATTTACGGATTCCGGAAGAAAAGTAGCTGCTCCGAGTGTTCTGATTGAAAATAGAAACGGAGCGTTTACAGGCGGTCGATGGATATTTATTAATCAAAGGATGGATAAACGGTTTTGGAGCAAATTAGGAATTGAATTTTTGGGAGAATTAGCGCTATTTACCAGTCATGGTGTGACGGAGATGTCCTTGCAGGTGAACTATGCTACATATGAAAAAGGGGAACAACCGATGGCTAGCTTACAGATGGAGTCCTTTACCGATGCACCTGTCCAATGGGAGGTTAGATTAACAGTAAGTAGCAATTCAGAACCACTTTATACAGAGACTATATCAATAAAAGCTAGTAAACAACGCTATAATCATTCATTTATTATTCCGATTACGATTGAACCTGGATTATATCATGTAAGTTGTTATATTGAGTCAGAGAACGGTGAGGTACGCTCACTCTATCAGGGATTCTGGGGGATGGATAAACAGCTCTTGGCTAGAGGGGAGCCCTTATCCTGTGATCGTGATTACTTCCATAAAAACGGACAACCTATGCCAATTGTTGGAATGACCTATATGACCTCAGATGTTGCTCGTTATTTTTTGTTTCTCCCTAATGCCCATTTATGGGATAACGATATGGCACAAATGAAACGTGCTGGGATTAATTATATTCGTACTGGAATTTGGACAGGCTGGCGCAATATGATGTTTATTGATGGATACATGGATGAAGCCGTCCTCCGAGCCATTGATGCCTTTATACTATGTGCTAAAAAACATGATATCGAGGTCACCTTTACGTTCTTTTCCTTTACTCCTGAGGCTTGGGACGGTGAGAATCCTTATCTTGATTCTCGTAGCTTGAAGGCGCAAACACGTTTTATTACGTCGATAGTTTCTAGACATGTAGAAACAACAAATATTAACTGGGACTTAATTAATGAGCCGTCTGTATTTGATCCCAACCGTCCATTTGCTGGTCCTAAAACTAGTCATGATAGCTATGATCGCAGAAACTATCAGAAGTGGCTTAAAGCACGGCACGGAACTGTACGTGAATTAAGAGAAAGGTGGAATGTAACGGAAGAAGAATTACCTTCTTTTGCAGCAGTTGAACCACCAGAGGCCTCTGAAATCAATTTTGGAATAAGGGATATGATGTCTGGGAAGAAAGGATTATGCTGGCTTGATTACACCTTATACACGATGGACATGCATAATAAATGGGTAAAGGAGCTAGCAAGTTCGATTAAGAACTTAGCTGGTGATCAGCTAGTTACTGTGGGACAGGATGAAGCACTTGGTGGATTGCGACCATCCCCATTGTTTTATAGTGAAGCCGTTGATTATACCAGTAACCATACATGGTGGTTTTTAGATGACTTAATTTGGGACGGAATATTCACTAAAACGCCTGCAAAACCTAATTTAATTCAAGAAACAGGAATCATGTATGTTGAAAATGCAAATAATCACGCCAAAAGAAGTGAGGAAGAATTACGAAATATATTAGAGAGGAAGTATGCTTATGCTTTCTCAACTGGTGGAGCGGGTGCAGTTCAATGGCTGTGGAATACAAACTATTTTATGAATAATATTAATGAATCAAATATTGGAGCAATACGTGCAGATGGGACTGAAAAACCAGAGGCAAATGTATCCTATGATTATGGAGAATTCATGTATAAAATAAAAGATTTATTTAGAGGTAGGAAGTTAGAGGATATTGCTGTAGTTTACCCATTTTCTAATGATTTCTCCAATCGTAGATATTCCATAAGGGCGACTACGAAATTAACACGTGTATTAGCTTATGAAATGAATATGCCATTTCGAGCTGTTAGTGAATATCATGTAGAAGAAATATTGAGCGATTTGCCCAAATTACTTATTATTCCAAGTCCACATAATTTTAGTTCAAGTACATTCGATACGATATTAACAATGGTAAAGGATAAAGGCGTTAATCTGTTATTCACTGGTGCAATTAGTATCGATGCATATTGGGGCCATACCTCTAGAACAGAATCGATTCTAGGTAAAACCAAAACACAAAATCTTGTTCGTGAAGAAATACTTGAAATGAATGGGCAGGATTACTTTGTATCGTTTGGGAATGAAAAGATAGGTGAATTGTTGAAAGAAGTAGATGTAGGTGGAAAGACTATGAAAGAAGTTCCATATGGAAAGGGTATGATTTACTGGTGTGGGTTACCTGTGGAGTTAAACGAACGTAATGAACCAATAATAGCTTTATATTCCTATGTTATGAGACGATCAGGAATACCTGAAGAGTTTCAATGGAATAAAGGAAACCTCCCCGGGATGTATGGAAGAAAATTAACCTTCAAACATGGTTGTTTATATATATTTGTATCAGAATGTTCGAAAGATATCGAAATAAAGATTACCGATCAAAAGACGAATACTAGTTATCTATTTTTACTTGAGTCAGAGCGTACTGTAATGTATGCAACGGATATGAAAGGTACTATAACAGCGGTATATCGACCTGAAGAGGTAGAAATTATAACGAAAAATTAGAATAGGAAATGTGTACGAGAAGGAAACGAAAAAGGCTTAATTTCTAATAATTAAGTCTTATTTTTCTAAATATTATAATAAAAAGAAAGATTTCTATGCTATACTTGCTGAAAGGTGTTTTTTCTTGTCGATAGTTGTAAAGTAGAGCTATTATTCTATTTTAATTATTAATACATCCAATTATTTCCATTACGCCACTTGTTTTGGTATTTACAAAAGAAGTTCAGTGGGGATTAGGAAGGAGAGTTAGAAACAACGAGGTAAGCGTTTACATAGGAGTGATATAAATTGTCTTTATTTAATGGTTTTTTACGATGGATATATGATTTTGGTAATTGGCTTTATAAAGTCATGTATTTACATATTTTATGGGTAGCTTTTACCTTATTAGGATTAATAGTATTTGGTGTTTCCCCTGCAACTACAGCCTTATATACAGTCATGCACAAATGGTATGAGAAGGACTTCGATATACCGATATTTAAAAATTTTTATGCTGTTTATAAACAGCATTTTAAGACTAGTAATGCATTTGGTATTTTATTTATGAGCATTGGGGCATTTATGTATATAGATATTGCCATATCGAAAAATTACATTCAATCCTTTTATTTTCATGCATTACTTTTATTTATTGGTTCATTATATGTTATTATGCTGCTCTATTTTTATCCTGTATTTGTTCGTTATAACTTAAAATTCCATCAATATATTAAACAATCCTTTCTTATTGCATTGGCCAGACCATTAGAAACAATAGCAATGATTATTAGTATTATTCTACTTTTATATGTATTCTATTTCCTGCCAATATTATTGGTTTTTGCTGGATCATCAATAATTGCTACACCTATCATGTGGTTTGCCCACCAAGCTTGTTTACAAATAGAGAATAAACAAATGAGTTAGTTTATAAGGGGGGAGATTATGTGGAGATATTGGAAAAAGCCTAGACTGTTATATAAATATATTATTTCTTATTTATTTATATTTCTTGTACCTTTTCTTCTTATGAGCATGATAATTTATTATAACTCGGTTTCCAGCCTACGAAAGGAAATAGAACAATCCAATATTAATAAATTGGAGCAGGTTGAAAACATAACCAATGAGCGAATGAAGGAGTTAGAAACATTAGCAGCGAGAATTTCATATGATCCAAGATTGACGCCATATATGTTTAGCCATAATTATTATGGTGGAGAGGCTATTGATGAATTAAACAAATATAAAGCAAATAGTTCCATTATTGAGGAATTGTTTATATATTACCATAATGCAGAAACAATATATTCAACGCATGGCTCCTATTCCATCGATGCTTTACTGAATAATAAGTACCGTTTTAATGAATGGAAAAAGCAAGATTTACTAAATGATTTACATTCAACAATTCCGTTTATTAAGCCAATCGATCATGTTGTAATTAACGAGGATGAACATGAGAATATGATTGCTTATTTATTTCCTATTTCTCCTGGGAATCCAAGTCCCTATGGTACAGTCATGTATTTTATAAAAGAAAGAAAAATGACAGATCTTATTCAAAATATCCTTGGTGATTTTGAGGGGAATGCATATATTATTAATGAAGACAATCAAATTATTGCCTCCAGTATTAATGATGATTCTATAAATATAAAGAAAGTTGATTATGCTTCTTCAAGTAGAAGCGGAATTAACAATGTAACGATAGATGGTAAAGACTATTCGATGGTGTCTGTTAAATCCGATATGATTAATTGGAAATTCATTACCGTAATGGATAGCAATCAATTTTTTAAGCGGTTGGGAAATACTAGTTTAATCGTTTTTATATTATTAGTTATTATATTTATTATAGGTTTTATATTGGCAATTTTACTTGGTAACAATCAATACAAACCGATTCGAAATATCGTTGAAATTACGAGAAAAGGAAAAAATAATACGCAAGAAATGGAAGGAGGTAATGAACTAGAAACGATAAGACAAACCATTACAAATGTATTTGAGGATCATCAAACCTTAAATGAGGCAATGTATATGCAAAAGCCATTTGCAAGGGATCAGTTTTTTGTAAAGCTGTTAAAAGGCGATATTCCGACTAAAGAAGAAATAGAGACTCTTTCCAAGGCATTACAAATAGACCTGAAGGGTGGTACCTATTTTGTTGGAATTATTTATTTCGATAAAGGAATGTTTCATGAAGCTAATATGTTAGAACGTGAGAATTTATTTAATAAATTGTCTGATATGTCATTTGAAAATGCTAATGCTCATGGAATAGATCTTTTATATAATGATGCAATGGCGGTGATTATCAGTATAGAAGAAAGCGCAAAGCAGCCTAGCGAATTACGAAAGCAATTAGTACTAGAAATTCGACAGTTTATCAAGGAATTCTCGTTGATAGAGCCTACGATTGGAGTAGGAGGTCTTTATACGGAGAAAATACAAATAAATCGATCCTACATTGAGGCGCTTGCAACGATTGAATATAAATTCATAAATCCTCCAGGCAGTATTATTTATTTTGAGGATATTAGTCTAGAGCCAGAGCAGTCTCTTGGTTATCCAAAGGAAGAGCAGATAAAGATTATTCAAAGTATAAAACAGGGTGATAAGGTTGTAGCAATTGAAACATTGCGTCACATTTTTTCCAAGTTAGATCATAATGATTATTCCATTCAAGTTTTAAAATGTATTTGCTTTGACATAATCAATACAATCGTTAAAACGATCTCGGAAACGGGTTTGAGTAATAATATTCAAGATTTTAATCGGATAGTAGACTTTTATTCCATTGAGCAGTTACATACAAGATTGGAAACATTGGTCTTAGACATTTGCCAAGAAGTAAAAGGCAAAAAGGAAAGTCATAATGACCAGCTTCGCAATGATATTTTAGCGTATATTCAGGAAAACTATCAACACTATGAGCTGTCCTTGGAAAGTATTGCCCTAAAATTTAAACTCTCTGTTTCTTATCTTAGTAGGTTTATAAAAGAGCAGACAGGGGTTACCTTTACGCAATACGTACAGGAACTGCGAATGGAGAATGTTAAAAAACAACTAAAGGAGACGCAACAGCCAATTAAAGATATCGTTGTGCAGGTTGGCTATAAGGATGTTGCCAATTTCACTCGTAAATTTAAAAAAATTATAGGTGTTACTCCAGGGCAATATCGTAAATTGAATAGATGAGTTTGAGTGTCTCCATCTATGAGAGGCAAACAGACATGCAAATAAGGAAGCTCCGAATTATAATCCGAGTAAAGTATTATCCGGATCGTAGTTCGGAGTAGTTTTATCCTACATATAGCTTGCAGTAAGCCCCCCACTGATGGAAGTTTCACTTAATGCCTGTAATTAGCTATTGTTAAGCATATCAAAAATCACATACTGTAAAAAAACTGTACATAGTGGATGGCTAACGATGCTTTATATACGTCTGGATAGCAGAATGATTACAATTATAAGATAAGAACATATTGATTCTATTTATTAAGCTAAGCAAACTGAAGATAATTAACAATCTAGCATGTTGAAGGGGGGAAAAAGCGATGACTCAAGATACTTCAACAATTTATCTTTTTTAAAAATTATTACTTTTTTAAAAGGGTTTTAGATTTATATGTAGAATTATGTAATATAAGAGCGCTCAAAAAATTTAAAAAGAGGATTTTTTTATGAGAAAATTATTCGTTGTTTTATTAGGGTTTTTTCTTGTTTTTTCAGCTTCATCCACGACTTTTGCAGAATCAGTACAACAAAATACGTCAAACAATATCACTCCAGCACATCTTGAAATTATTCAAAATACACTCAACACTCCAAATCCTGACGGTACTCCAGCTCAAATCACTAACAACGAATCTCAAGATTCAATTTCTACTCAAGCAACTCTAGGCACGATTACACCAGTTTTTATAAGAGCATCTGATAATTCTACTCAAGTTTATGTATACTTAACTTATGCTGGGAATAAGGCTGCTAATGCTGTAAAGTTCAGTAAAATGGATATCATGCACAGTTCAGTACTTAATCGTACGGTATATAAATCATTTCCAGCAAAAACTTATAATTTTGGCATAGCATCTACTTATCACACTACTTATATCGGCACTGCAAATGTACCAACAAACCAAACAAAAGTAAGAGTCTCAGATTCTGGTCTAATGGTATATGTAACAAGCTCCGGTTGGTTGAGTGCCACGAATATTATTGGACAATGGCCAATTCAATAAAACTTTATACTTATTGATTAAAGAAACTAAGGTACAGATTAGAAGTAACTGTTGGTATAGTTAAAGTACTCTATGCGATTATATGCTATAGAGTAATAATATCGAGATGTTCACTAGAGCATCTCTTATTTCTTTTTTTATTGAGGTGATTACGTGGATCATGATGAGTACAAAGCATATTTGAAGCAGCAATATTCCCATAGGATTCGACCGTTACAATCAGTTAATGACGTTATCTCCGCATTTCAAAAAAAATTAGATATTGCCGAAACAGAATTATCAGAATCCGAAGTTATTTTCTTAAAAATGACAATCCTTAACTATATTAATGCACACAAAAACGACCCTATAAAATCTAACTTGGATAACTTAAATTTCATTTCGTATGAAGTAGTAAGAAATGAAAAAAGTGATCATTACTACAATCATATGAGGATTGCATCTGATAATGAAAGAATACTTGTCATTATTGAATCCCAGTTAAATGCAATAACCTCCAATTGCGAAGAACTAAAAGTGGATATGCTTATCGAACGTGGAATCGACACATCTCATGTTAATCAAGAAACACCTGAGTTTTTTGCATATCTAATACTTTTTGATTCTCATAATGAGAATCATTGACTACGACAGAGGATAAAAAGACAACATTTTATAGAAAAGTGAAAGAGTTACAGGAAAATTAATTCTCGATTTTAAGAGTCTATTCTCGGATGGCGTCAGGGAAATGTGCTTAGCGTTGTAAATCCGCATTTTCTTGACGCCACCCGTAATACTGCATCAAAATAAGAACAATTATTGCGTAAATTAATTTTACGCTAAATGCCTTGAATAAGTACATAAATTTTAGGCAAAAGGATAAAAATTATTTTTTCGAATTGGAATGTTGTATATAACTCCATCTCAAAAACGAAGGTTTAAACGCCTGGTTTCCTTATAATGTTGAAACTCTTTCGTTAAGATAAGATCCCCGCCATTTTCACTGACCACGATTAAATTATCCTGATCATAAACGATTTCTCTTGGGATTCCGCCATACCACCGAAATGCCTCTTCATGTGCTTCCATCACATCCTGGGTAGTGAAAGGTCTGTCTAACCATTTTTTATATTTGTATCTCGAGTTAGACAAAACAAATGCGATAAAGCTCAGCTTCACCTCTTGATTGTCAGGTGTTCTTTGTTTTGTATGACCAAAATCAACCTGCATTTGTTCTCCCATTGGCTGGTCAGGAATAGCTTTTTCCGTTTGCTCGTTCATTTTGAGTAATCATTGGATTTAATTTAGAAATCAGTTGAATGCTTTGTTCTTTTGTATAAAGTACCCTACGCAATGCCTTTCAATAATTGAGCTATTGAGGTGCAATTTATATTGATAAAAAATACCGAAGCAACTTCTCTTATTTTTCCTTTCAATATTTGTAAGTGTTTCTAGTCTTTTATGCTGGTTATAATGTGTATAACTCAATTCGATTATAATTTCGAAATAGCATAATAAGGAAGGTGTTTGATACAGTGGTCAGACAAGGAAAATTACTAAAAGTTCAAGACTTACAAAAAAACTACGGAAAGAAAAACAATATAACAAAAGCTTTAAATGGTGTTAGTTTTGATGTTCTTCCTGGAGAATTCTTAGGAATAATGGGACCAAGTGGATCTGGTAAAACTACTTTATTAAACTGTATTGCAACAATAATAAAACCAACATCGGGGCGTGTACTTTTAAATGGTGAAAACATCAGTGCTTTTGACAGTAAGGATTTAGCCGAGTATCGCGGTAGTCGAATTGGATATTTGTTTCAAGACTTTGAATTACTGGATAATCTAACTGGACAAGAAAATATACTATTACCATTATCTATTCATGGGATAGATTTTGCAAAAGCACACACTAAATTAGATGATCTAGCGTTTTTTTTAGAAATTACAGATATTCTTAAAAAATTTCCATCTCAGATGTCTGGAGGACAAAAGCAAAGGGTAGCTGCTGCACGTAGTTTGATTTCTAATCCAGACATTGTTCTTGCAGACGAACCGACTGGAGCATTAGACACACGCTCTGCAAGAACATTAATGAATAAGTTGGAAGGTATTAATAGAAGTAGAGGAAGAACAATTTTAATGGTCAGCCACGATCCTAATGCTGCAAGTTTTTGTTCTAGAATCCTTTTTATTCAAGATGGTGTGATATTTCATGAACTGCGCCGCAAACATGATGAGTCACAAGAGAAATTTTATGAGAGAATTTTGCATTTACTAGCTCAGCTTGGAGGAGGAAGTGCAAATGTTCTCTAGGTTGATTTATCGTAATGCTAAACGAAATCGTAAGGAGAATTTAATCTACTTTGCAACACTTGTAACAGCAGTAGCCTCGTTTTATATCATTCTTTCACTTGGGAGACAAGATGTTATTTTATTCTTAAAGGAGTTTGAAAGTGATGCGATTGATAAACTTTTAGCTCAAATGCCAATTGTGTATCTATTTTCATTATTTTTATTATTTTTCTTAACTTTATTTGCTAATCGGTACCAATTAAATCGAAGGAGTAAAGAGTTTGGGCTCTACCTCATGTTAGGAATGCGCAAGGAACGCCTTATTCTTCAACTTTTAGCCGAGGGGTTTATTACTTCTATTTTGGCACTTATTGGAGGCATTTTGATAGGCGGATTTTTAGCAGAAATAATCAGCTTGACGGTATCTAAATTAGTCGGGCAGGGAATTATCGGTCATCAAATCAGCTTGTCGGTAGGTGCAATTTTCTTTACCATAGTTGGTTTTTTATTCATCCAGTTTATAGCGTTAGCCATTCTTGGGGGAAGATTATTTAATCAAGAGGTACATCAATTACTTTATGAGCAAATGGATAAGAAACAAGATATGGGGCATTTGAAAGGCAACGTTATCAATATATTAGTAGGTTCTATCTTATTAGGCGCTGCATATTGGATTGTTTTATACCGTTTTATGGATTTTGCAGGACTGATTTTGTTCGCGGCATTGGCTCTCGGAAGTTTAGGAACAATCCTTTTTATGAGAGGATTTGCAAAATTACTAGGCTTATTGGCAAGCATGTCCGAGCGTAAATCGACGAAAGGTCTGCACACATTTACATTAAGGCAGTTTCAAGAAAACATAGCAAATCGATCTACTTCTGTTGCGGTAACATCGATTCTCATTATGCTCGCTATCATTTTGCTAACAGATGGTGCTTCGACTATCATGGGGTTAGAAAATGTTTATACTAGAGGTCCCGCGATCTATGATTTTACTGTTAATAGCGATAATCAAAAGGCTGAGCAATTTCTTACGTCAGAAAAAATGGTATCATATGTAGAGGACTTAAATTTTCTTGAAATTGGACAAATGAAATATCAAGATGAACAAGGGGAAGACGACTTGCCTTTATCGTTGGTAGACTGGTCAAAATTAAGAGAGCAACTAATTATGGCTTTGCCAAGCAACTATAGAGAGCAAATTTTATCTGGAGAAATGCAATATTATGATATCAGTTCAGAGAATCCTGAAGCACTTAATCTTTTTGGGGTACTAGAAATCGATGCAACAAAACCCTACCTCATTCCTGAAACATCTTATAATGGGCTTTTAGAGGCGATAGGAGAGACACCACTGAACCTAGATTCAGATGAAATTGCTTTATACTTTAATCCAGATTTTATGCCTATGGATGATGTAGAAAGCATGCCTGTACTAGATCGTATTCTTGAGGATGCTCTAGAAGAAAGGCAAAGTTTAATGAGCATTAATGATCAGGAAGTATTTATACACCCATCAATTCCAATGAGAGGATTAGTAGCAGATCGTTCCGTAGAAATTACCTCAGCATTTATCGTCCCCGATCAAATGTTTGAACAATTACTAGATACGGAAACCTATGTGTCTTATTGGAATTTTTGCATTCCACAAAAGCTGCAAGAACAGCAAGGTTTAATGAAGGCAATGATGGAGGCTAGAGATTTATTACAATCCTCAGGCTTCGAGTTTGAAAGTTATTTACAAAACTTTGGACGGAAACTTTTCTACGTTGTTGCTGGAAGTTATACGACACTATATTTGGGATTCTTATTCTTAATTATTGCCTGTACGGTAATAGCTTTACAATTTTTGACGCAGATGAAGCAGACTGGACAACGCTATGTAACGCTTTCCGTGTTGGGGGCAAAACGTAAGCAAATGAAACAATCGGTGCATAGACAGGTGTTGCTGACTTTTCTGTTACCTATGTCTCTCGCATGCGTCAGTGGAGCGGTTGGCATAAGGGCTATGATTTCATTTGTTATTATTTACTTCGATGATCAAGTGTTACTGTATCCGATTGCCCTTACCTTTGCCTGTCTTGTACTCGGCATTTTTGTGATTTATGGCGTAGCAGTAGCACGTTCAGCAGATCATGAAATTGATAAATTGCGTTGGAAGCCAAATATCGATTAAGGAGAAGTCAAAGGAGGTGCTAAAGTGGCGAGGATTACAATTGTTGAAGATGATTTATTAATGAGAGAAGAGTTAATGGATATATTGCAAAAAGAAGGGTATGAAGCGGTAGCAATGGAAGATTTTCAAGATATAGCACTTCAAATAGCTACTTTGGTACCAGACTTAGTCTTATTAGATATCAATTTACCGGAACAATCAGGATTTGAAATATGCAAAAGTCTAAAATCAAAAGGGATTGGTCCCATATTGATTCTTACATCTAGAGATAAGTTACAAGATGAATTACATGGTTTTCATTTAGGCGCAGATGATTACCTCATAAAACCATGTAATCGAAATAGATTGTTAGCGCGTATTCAGAACTTGCTCAGAAGATTTAAAGAGCAACCAAAGTTAGTAGATGGTGGCAGTTTTTCGCTAGACCCGAATACCTTTACTTTGTATAAGGGATCTCGGTCGTTGTTATTATCAGCTAATGAAGGAAGAATTTTATTGGCTCTAGTGGAGCATAGACCTGAGATTGTATCCAAGTCAACATTAAGTGAACTTTTATGGGGAACGGAGCAATATATAGATGAAAATGCTCTTCAAGTAAATCTGACTCGCTTACGAAAAACACTACGGCAAATAGACTTGGAGAATCATATTGAGACAATAAGGGGTCAAGGTTATCGACTTAGGGGGTAGGTGAAACCATGAAATGGATAAAGCAAATCTATGATTGTTTTCATGCTTATAAACTATGGTTTCTTATTTTAATTACTACAGATCTTCTATTTATCTTTCTAGCCTGGTTGGCTTACCCAGAAACCTTTAAGGTGTTAGTAGGACTAATGATTATTTTTACTCTAACAATGATATCGTTGTCCGTATTCATCATCATTAGAAAGCAAAAAATTATAGAAGCTGTCTTTCAAGATTTTTTATTAGAACCGAACGGGGCGAACGAAGAAATATTATGTCAGCTATCTCCTAAGACAAATTGGTCATATATCCGTAGAATGGGAAGTGTCATAAGATCATATCAGTCAAAACTTAATGATCAAGTCATTGAGTTGAATGATTATGAAAATTATGTAGAAGGATGGGTTCATGAAATTAAAAAGCCCCTGTCATTGATGACATTGGTATTAGATAACCGCAGTGATGAAATATCTCCCTTTGTTAGACAGCGTATGCTTCATATTAGGAATCAAATGCTTGGAGACGTAGAGCGAATTTTGTATTTTGCAAGACTCGGGGCTACTCATAAAGATTATATTTTTGAGTCTATAAATTTACTAGCATTTTGTAAAAAGACAATTGAAGACCATCAAACACTATTAGATGAATCGGGTTTTCAAATACAATTCATAGGTGAAGAAATGGAAATTTTTTCTGACCGCAAAGGATTAGCTTTTATATTAGAACAAATAATCGCTAATAGTACTAAACACGTTCCACAGAATGAGGATAGTCCAATTTTGAAATTTGAAACGGTTTATGACAAAGTGAGTGATCAAACTTTTTTAAATATTAGTGATAATGGACCTGGTGTATATGAAGAGGATTTACCATTTATTTTTGATAAGGGCTTTACTGGAAGGAGAGGTACTTATACAAGACAATCGACAGGTATGGGACTCTTCTTAGTGAGCAAGATGGCTTATGATTTGGCAATTCAGTTGGATGCAAAATCAGAGCTTGGTTCGGGGTTAATCATATCGCTAATATTTCCAAATGTGAAACAATAAGCTGTCATACTGAGCTTGATATGATTATCTATAGTGATGAATTAGGTAACAGTACTATACAGGCTTTACAAATATGCAATCAACATTGTTGTTCGATTTTAAATAATGAACATTTTAGGTGATTAGGAATTCGAAAAAATTAGTGAATTATTAAGGAGATTATTATGGAGCTGTACGGAGAAAATACATCATTATCATTTCTAATTTTCTTTTACTTATCTAAAACGTTTTCATTCTCTCTCCCTTTTAACATGTTTTCAATATTATATTTTTGGATTTAGAATATGGTTAAAAGTAAAATATAAAACAAGTTGGGGTGTAATCTTTGAAAAGTCTATTAGGACTAACACTAGTATTTATCGTTGTTATAGTCATTATCTCCTTACCTTTAAAACAAATGAAGTTTCTTGTTCCACTTATATTCATTTTATTTAGTATCATTTTATTTATTATAAGTACTATAGTTGGTCAGTGGGAAGGAATGCAACTAGGAGTGATAAGCGCATCTTTATTCATAGTCTCTCCTGTTTCTTTGATTCTGATTTTTGTTTTGCAACAATTAAAATTCAAAAAGTAAAAAAACAAAGGATGCTTTCATGTTACGCATTCTTTTGCGGTTGAATATTAGCAACGTTTATCTGCAAAATCGAATTTCTGCTGCTGTCTATGTATCATCAGTTTCTCCACAGTTGTAAAGCATGGTATTACAACTACACTTCTTAAGCCTATCTTTTTATAACATTTATCATGAAGTACGCAGCAACTATCCGTATAATTAATTGGTGCGCTACTACCATGATCTCGAGGCGGTTAACCATAATTCCCTCCACAGTGTTGATAGCCTCCTGGAAAACAACCATCCTTTGACCACCATGCATATGGTGTAATTTTATTTTCCGAATCAAACTTTGGATTGTCTGACAAATCTTTGTTTGATTCTGGAATCTCACTATCTCGATAGCTGTCATCAATAACACTTACTTTTACTTCCACCTCACGATCAAGCGTAATTCCAACTAACATAGTTTCATCTTCTTATAATTTTAATCTGGCTGCAACCAGTGGAGGTGGCACTCGGATTTGAACCGAGAGTCAAGGTTTTGCAGACATTCGCCTTAACCGTTTGGCCATGCCACCATTTGTTGTCGGTTAGATAAAGAGGAATTATAAGCCTAAACAATCATTCTATTACACCAAGTCTCAGCATCTCAAGATTTGAAACAGGAGTTAAAAATGAAAATCACCGAATGCTTCTACAATAACGTTTTTTGGATGGGTTCCAGTATTTGGAATTTTGTCGAGCAATTCGATTAGTGCTCCTGCAGGAGGAAAGGCATTAGTGAGACCCCATAGTGCACGAGCGTCCCACGAAAAAAAGCGAAGTATATTTCTTGAGTAGTTCATAGCAACGATCATTTCTAGTTGTTTGTTTTTTTGATTAAAACATTTTTGTCCCCACCGATACACTTTATCAAAACGATGAAATGTAAAACGGAACATATTAAAACAAATGTAACATAGTACAATTGGTGAACCCCTTGATAAACGGTATGTGTACAAACTGGCTGACAAGCTATAATGAAAATCACATATTGATTGTATTTTCTGAAAAATATAACATGTAAGCAGTTTCTTAAATTGGAAGGAGGGCAAATACGTGGGCACAGCTAATTCTCCGTTAAGAGAGGAAGAAATGCAGGCTTACCCTGTTGAGGGTGAAGCTTTCAGTAAAAGCAATAAGATTAACAAACCTAAAAAACATCGAAAGAATAGAAAGATCCTACAGAATTGGCAGCTATATATATTTGTCCTGCCAGCGTTTTTATACTTTTTCATCTTTCATTATATCCCAATGTATGGTGTGCAAATTGCCTTTAAGAATTTTATTCCTACATTAGGCATATGGGGGAGCGAATGGGTAGGATTTGAACACTTTACTCGATTTTTTGAATCCTATTATTTCTGGGATTTAATTAAGAATACGTTAGGCATTAGTATATATGAATTAATCGTTGGTTTTCCACTACCGATTATCTTAGCATTAGCTTTAAATGAAGCGAAGGATGGATTGTATAAAAGAACGGTACAAACGGTTACATATGCGCCCCATTTTATTTCCGTCGTTGTCATGGCTGGTATGATAATTGCTTTTCTATCTCCCGCCACAGGAATTATCAATCATGCTATACAATTACTTGGTTTTGAACCAATTGCTTTCTTAAGTGATCCTGCTTGGTTTAAAACCGTATATGTATTATCAGGCGTATGGCAAAGTACAGGTTGGGGTACGATTATTTATCTTGCCGCATTATCAAGTGTAGATCCGCAGCATCATGAGGCTGCGATTGTAGATGGAGCATCTAGATTTCAACGTATCTGGCATATTAACATCCCAGCAATTGTTCCCACTATGATTATCTTATTAATAATGAACGTAGGAAATATTATGGCAATGGGCTTTGAAAAAATATTATTACTACAAAATCCACTTAATCTTGAATCTTCAAATGTTATTGCAACATTTGTCTATCAAGCAGGTTTATTAGATGCACAGTATAGTTTTGCTGCTGCAGTCGGTTTATTTAATGCAGTCATTAATGCGATTCTACTTGTAACGGTAAACCAAATTGCAAGAAAAACAAGTGAGACTAGTCTTTGGTAGGGAGGGACAGACTATATGGGCTCAGCAATCCAAGATACAAAAAAAGATAAGGCGTTTAAAGCGTTGGTTCTATTATTTCTTACTGCGGCATTATTGATTGTGCTGTATCCATTAATTTACATTATTAGTGCATCAATAAGTAATCCATCAGCTGTTAATACTGGTGAGATGTGGTTGTTTCCAAAGGAAATAACGCTAGAGGGATATAAGTTAATATTTCAAAATGATGATATTTGGCGAGGATATTTAAATACGATTCTATACACCGTTTTAGGAACCGTCATTAATTTAGGAGTTACTATTCCAGCGGCTTATGCTCTATCAAGAAAAGATTTAGCAGGGAGAAATTTATTAATGGGTATGTTTGTATTAACCATGTTTTTTAGTGGTGGATTAATCCCAACGTATTTAGTTGTTAAGAGCTTAGGACTCATTGATACGATTTGGGCAATGGTTTTACCAAATGCTGCCGCTGTTTGGAATATTGTAATTGCTCGTGTGTTTTTTCAAACTTCTATCCCTAAAGGGTTAGAGGAAGCTGCAATAATAGATGGGGCCTCAAATTTTAAGTTGTTTACAAAGATTATTCTACCTCTATCCGCTCCAATTATTGCTGTAATGGCATTATTTTATGGAGTAGGACATTGGAACAGCTACTTTAATGCATTAATCTACTTATCGGATAAGGAAATGTATCCACTTCAACTCGTACTAAGAGAAATACTTGTATTACAGGAAATGGCCTCTCAAAATACAAACATGACAGGAAGCATGGCAGAAGCAATGCATAGTAAGCAACAGCTTGCTGCTATCGTTAAATATGGAGTTATGATCGTCTCTTCCCTTCCTGTTATTATCGTCTACCCTTTCCTACAGCGTTATTTTGTTAAAGGTGTTCTCATCGGCTCATTAAAGGGCTAATCAATATGAAGTGATATCGATTCGCGAGGAGGTGACCACTTCTTATCATTTAGGAAATCTATTACATGTCTGAAAGGGGATGGTAGGATGAAAAAAATCGTATATTTGTTGTTAATTACTGGACTTTTAGTAGTTACTTTAGCTGCATGTAAATCCAAAGAAACAAATGAAGAGTCTGCTTCGGCTACTGATGTCGAAGTAAATGAAGAAGGTTTTCCAATTGTTGATGAAAAACTTGAACTGTCCATGATGGCACCTGGAACTGGTGTCGCTGAGTGGAGTGATATGCCAACCTTGCAAGTATATGCTGAAATGACAAATATGGAATTTGAGTATATTACACCTCCGTTAAATGACTTTCAAACAAAGCTAAATCTAGCATTTGCTAGTAGCGACATAGCAGACATTATTTATGGTGCAGGCTCAAGTAACTTCACACCAGCAATGGAAGTAGATTATGGTGAACAGGGTGTATTAGTACCATTGGAAGATCTGATAGCTGAGCATGCTCCGAATCTGCAGAAGCTTTTAGAAGAAAGACCAGATGTAAAGAAATCGATAACAACAATAGATGGTCATATTTATGCACTACCGACCGTTGCTGAAGGACCTACTTCTAGATGGTATCGAGGACCTTTATGGTATAACGGTAAATGGCTAGATGCGTTAGGAGTTAAAGAATTACCTAAAACAACAGACGAGTTCTATCAACTATTAAAGCGATTTAAGACAGAGGATCCCAACGGTAATGGGAAGGCTGATGAAATTCCGCTTCTTGATGTGAAAATGAATAGCTCTAGACCATGGCTGTTAGGAGCATTTGGAATGAAAGAATGGGGAATAGAGGAAGTGGACGGGAAGGTAAGGTATACACCAATTACCGAAAACTATAAAGAATACTTAACATTTATGAATAAGCTTTATGAAGAAGAATTATTAGATCCAGAGACCTTTTCGCAATCAGATGAACAAAAAAAGGCAAAAGGGCAAGAAAATCGAATTGGCGTATTCCCTGACTATTTTTCATTCTTTACAACTGGAGAATCTGAAGAAGAGGCAATGAATAATCCGATGTTTCAACCACTAACAAGCTCGATTTCAAATAAAGCAATTATCCCTAGAAGCCCTGCTATTCAGAGAGGTACGTTTGCGATTACTAGCAATAATCCTAGTCCTGAAGCTTCTATTAGATGGATAGATTATTTTTACTCTAAGGAAGGCTACGAATTTTTGAATCGTGGCCCTGAAGGTTACATGTGGGAGTGGAAGGATAAAGAAGGAGGGGAGAAGGTTGATCGCGAGGTACCAGAAGGCTTTAAATCGGAAGAAGATTATCGTGGCACGATCACCCCAGATTATGGGATTTCCACCCCTACAATTAGTGGCCCGATAGAAGGTAGAGCCTTATCTGAATTCGATAAATTTATTGCTACAGAAACAAATGAAAAAATTACGCCTTATGCAGAGGTTCCGTATCCATTGGTTTATTTATCACCAGAAGAACAGAAGAAGGCAAATACGATCGAAGTTGATTTGCAATCCTATGTAGAGCAAATGGAAGCTAAATTCATAACAGGTGTTGAATCATTATCAAACTGGGAGGAATATATAAAGACAATTGAAAACATGCAAATCGAAGAATATATTGAAATTTATCAGGATGCTTATAACAGATGGTCAGATAGTTAATAAAAAATGTATAGGATAAGCTAGATGCGTGTTGAATAGTAAAGTACTTGAACAATGGCTCGTATGTCTTTTTGGAATGTCATACGAGCCGTTCTTACATAGCTAATTTGTTAGTGAGGTGATGACAACGGTGTTTTTAACAGAAGAAAAACTAAAAGCAAGAATGGAAGAGCTTTCCGTATACAGATATCGAGATGCGAAAAAAATAGCAGAATGGACTTTTCGTATAGATGAAGAAGGTGAGATTGGTGCATATCCACCTAACTCTATTAGTGACAATACAACAATTAGAATCGGAGACAGGTGGGAAGGTAGAGATTTATATGTATGGTTGTCTGCAAATGTTCCCATTCCAAAAGAGTGGGATGAAAAACAAATAATTGGCTTTTTTGATTTTGGTAACACAGGTGGAGGGAATAATTCAGGATTTGAATCATTATTATTTGTGAATAAACAACCCTATCAAGGCGTTGACTCCAATCATAAAGAGGTTTTTCTTTCTAGTGATTATGCTGGAAACACGCTAGCCTTGGATTTTCGATTATGGTCAGGGCTCGAAGGAGGAGGCCATCCTACTAATCAAGAATATAAGTTACGAAGAGCAGAAGTTGCTTGGCTAGATGAAAGCGTCGATGGTTTTTATTTTGATGCGAAGGCGATGATCGAAACAATCCAGGTATTAAATGAGAATCAGCCGGAGAAGCATCAATTGTTACAAATACTAAACCAATCGATCAATAAAATTAATTGGTTAAACCCTGGAGCTTCGAGCTTTTATGAATCGATATATCATGCACAAACCTTTTTAACGGAACAGTTACAAACACTAGAGAAATCAAATCACGTTACTTTCCATGCTGTGGGGCATACACATATTGATGTAGCTTGGTTATGGCGATTAAAGCATACAAGGGAAAAGTCAGCACGATCTTTTTCCACAGTACTTCGTCTGATGGAGCGCTATCCAGAATATAAATTCTTACAAAGTCAACCACAGTTATATGCCTATTTAAAAGAAGATTATCCAGCTATCTATGAATCTATCAAACAAAAAATAGCCGAGGGTGCTTGGGAAGCAGATGGAGGTATGTGGCTAGAAGCTGATTGTAATATCCCATCAGGAGAATCACTTGTCCGGCAGCTATTAGTAGGAAGAACGTTTTTTAAAGATGAGTTAAATATAGAAAGTGAATATTTATGGCTACCGGATGTGTTTGGATATAGCTGGGCGCTGCCTCAAATATTGAAGAAATCTGGAATTAAGACATTTATGACAACAAAAATAAGCTGGAGTCAATTTAATCGAATGCCTCATGATACGTTTTATTGGCGAGGAATAGATGGTAGTGAAATACTTACACATTTTATTACCACGACAGAGCCTTGGCCAGATTCAAGATACTATACATATAACGGCTTCATGACACCACAAGTGATTAAGGAATCATGGGAAGCATATAGGGATAAACAACTGAATCAAGATCTACTGATTTCTTATGGATATGGCGATGGTGGTGGTGGAGTAAATAGAGAAATGCTGGAAATGCGAAGCAGGATGGATAAATTACCTGGTCTTCCCCGTGTGAAAACGTCTCGTGCAAAGGATTATTTTCGAAAGTTGCACGAAACAATGGAAGAAACCGAGAACTATGTCCATACATGGGATGGGGAATTGTATCTTGAATTTCATCGTGGAACCTATACCAGTCAAGCATTCATGAAGCGAATGAATCGAAAGCTTGAATTACTTTATAGAGACAGTGAGTGGCTTAGTACAATAGCTTCTGTTTATCATGATAATTTTTCACGCTATCCGGATGCTTCCTTATTAATAGGCTGGAAGGCGATATTGCGAAATCAATTTCATGATATCATCCCTGGCTCTTCTATTAACGAAGTATATAAAGATGCTAAGAAAGAGTATCAGGAAGCAGAAGATATTGGGAACAATACGTGGAATGATGCTGTTTCAAGTATTATTCAGAGTGACAAAAATAAGTGGACAATATTTAATTCTGTACCGTGGAATCGAGATGATACTGTATTTATTCGTAAGTCTGAGCAGATAGATATGAATGGAAAATGGGTGGATAGTGACAATAAATTATTAACTACACAGGTCACGGAAGAAGGCTGTTATGTTTATGTTAAAGACGTCCCAGCAATGGGCTGGAAGGGGATAGCGTATCAGTCTGCAAGTGAAGCACGAAAGCAAGCTGCTGCTCCGGTTTTTAACCATACTGAGGACGGGATTATCTCCCCATTTTATATGGTTTCTTGGAATGAAAAGGGGCAAATTACTCGTCTGTATGATCGTAAAAATAATCGAGAAGTACTGGCAAAAGAAGCGATTGGAAATGTATTACAAGTATTCGAAGATAAACCGCTTATGTTTGATGCGTGGGATATTGACATATTTTATCAAGAAAAGATGGAGGAAGTATCGTTATTGCAATCTATTCATGTAATTGAAACTGGCGACTTACATGCTACCATTCGTTTTGTTTGGAATTATGGTCGGTCGGTTATTCAGCAAGATATGATTGTCTATCGCAATCACCGTCGTATAGATTTTAAAACATCTGTAGATTGGCAGGAAAATCAACGTCTGCTTAAAGTAGCCTTCCCTGTTGATATTCGTTCAACAGAGGCAACGTATGATATTCAATTTGGAAATGTCAAACGGCCAACCCATTGGAATACAAGTTGGGATTATGCAAGATTTGAAACAGTTGGACATCAGTGGGCGGATCTTTCGGAAGAGGGCTATGGCGTTAGTTTATTAAATGATTGCAAATATGGCTATGATATCAAGGATAATGTCATAAGGCTTTCCCTGCTCAAATCGCCGATTCATCCGGATCCAGGTGCAGATAAAGGCTATCATGAATTTACGTATGCATTATTTCCTCATCAAGGTAATTGGAGCGAAGGGCAAACCGTGGAAGCGGCGTGGGCATTAAATAAACCACTCATATATAGTAATGGAAGAGTCAATGAAGGAGATTTTTCCATGTTTCGTTGCTCTGTCAATCATGTGATGATAGATGCGGTTAAAAAGGCAGAGAATAGCGATCAAGCAATTGTAAGGATTCATGAATTTACGGGGAAACGTGAGGAAGTATCACTTACTAGTGACTTTTCCATTTTATCATGGCAGGAATGTGATCTAATGGAGCGCGTAATTGGAGAGAAACATCATGAAGAACAGATTAAGTTTTACATCAAGCCATATGAAATAAAAACATTTCTAGTTAACCTTACGAAATCATAGAAGTAAAATGTTAGTCACTCTGTGTATTACTAATTAACTTATTACAAAGATGAAACTACCATAATAGCAAGTTTTTGTTTAAAAACATTTAGGTCGCACCTCTATAGACCCATTTATTTATTATCAAGGAGGATTGCAATTGGAAGGTAACCAGACAGTTCATATCATTTCACATACACATTGGGATAGGGAATGGTATTTGCCATATGAGAAGCATCATATGTATCTCATCAAATTAATGGATCAGCTCTTAGAAGTCTTAGAAAATGATTCTGATTTTAAAAGTTTTCATTTAGATGGTCAAACAATAATATTGGAAGATTATTTGCAAGTACGTCCGCAAATGAGAGAGAAACTAAAACAGTTCATTCAAGAAGGGCGGATATATATTGGTCCATGGTATATTCTACAGGATGAATTTTTAACAAGTAGTGAATCCAATGTCCGAAATTTATTATATGGAATGAAAGATTCGAAGGAGTGGGGAGGAATTTCCAATGTAGGATACTTTCCGGATTCTTTTGGTAATATTGGTCAGGCACCACAGGTATTAAGCCAGGCAGGGATTCATCATGCCGTTTTCGGGAGAGGAGTAAAGCCCACAGGATTCAATAATGTGGTTCAGGAAGATACAAGCTATGAATCTCCTTATTCAGAGATGCTGTGGCGTTCCCCAGATGGTTCTTCTGTACTTGGTATCTTATTCGCCAATTGGTATTGTAATGGAAATGAAGTACCAGTAGCTAAAAAATTAGCTCAAGACTATTGGGACAAGCAGCTTCAGTCATTAAAGGAGTATGCATCCACGCCACATCTGCTATTAATGAATGGCTGTGACCATCAGCCTATCCAACTTAATTTGCCCGAAGCCCTGCGAACAGCTAAGAAATTAAATCCTGATGTGGATTTTATGCATTCAAATTTTAATGCGTATTGTGAGAAGCTTGCATCTTCTATTCCAAGTGATATAAAAATCATTGATGGAGAATTAAGAAGCCAGCATACAGATGGTTGGGGGACACTTGTAAACACTGCATCGTCCCGTATTTACATTAAACAAATGAATCAGCAAAGTCAGGTGCTGCTTGAAAAGGTTGCAGAACCTCTTGCTACCTTTGCCTATTTACAAGGAGAAACATATGATCATGGTTTATTTGAATACGGTTGGAAAATATTAATGCAGAATCATCCACATGATAGTATATGCGGCTGTAGTGTGGATGAAGTTCATCGTGAGATGGTTACTCGGTTCGAGAAGTGTCAGCAGGTAGCAGAAGTTATTATCGATAAGAGTTTAGCTAGCGTAACAAGAAATATTGATACGACAACCTTTACCAAATGGGGAGAAGATGCTATTCCTTTCGCTGTGTACAATACAACCGGACAAATTCGTACTGGAATTGTTTCGGTGGTTTTAGATGTGAGAAAAGAATATTTTTCTGCAGGAGTAAACAAACAGCAGCTAAAAGCGTTCCCATTAGGTACCAAAATATTGGTAGATGCGTATGGAAATAGAATGGATTGTGAATGGGAAGATTTAGGGATAGCTTTTGATTATGAGCTACCTGATAACCAATTTAGACAACCCTTTATGGCGAGGCGGGTGCGTTTAACATTTGAAGCGAAAAATATTCCGACACTAGGGTATGAAACCTTTGCATTGGTACACCGTTCAGGAGCATCAAAAACGGCTAGCAATCAATCATTAGTTATAAATGAAAGGGAAATGGAAAATAAATATACACATGTAAAAATGAATGAAAATGGATCTCTGGTTATTACGAATAAAGAAAATGGCCGCATTTATAAGGATCTATGTATCTATGAAGATACGGGGGACATTGGAAACGAATATATGTACAAGCAGCCAAAAGAAGAGACACCTCTAACAACAAAGGATATAAGAGCGGAAATAACGATTATTAAGGATAGTCCCTTTCGTGCGGTTTATCAAATTGTTCATGAATGGGATCTACCTAAAGGTGCTTCTGAGCTCTTAGATCAGGAACAGCAAGAGCTTGTTTGGTTTACAGGGAGGCAAGCCAAACGAGTTACGGATACCATTACTCATACGATTACGACCTATGTCACATTGGAAAAAAATAACCGTGGTGTACAAATTACTACTTCCTTTACTAATCAGGCAAAGGATCATCGGTTACGAATGCTATTTCCGACAGATATACAAACAGATACGCATTATGCTGACTCTGTATTTGAAGTAGCAGAGCGATCAAATGAGCCTGCAAAAGATTGGGCAAATCCAGACTATTCCCAGCATCAGCAAGCATTTGTAAACGTTAGTAATGAATTGGAAGGGCTTACGATCGCTAATTTTGGTTTAAATGAGTATGAAATATTACGCGATGGAAGAAATACAATTGCCATCACGTTACTTCGATCTGTAAGGGAACTAGGAGATTGGGGATACTTTCCAACCCCTGAGGCTCAATGTTTAGGTGAGCAAACGGCTTCCATTTGTATCTATCCGCATGAAGGGGAGCGCAGCAAGCTTGTGTCATTTCAAGACTCGTATCAATACCAAGTACCTCTAACGGTAAAGCAGGCAGCTATACAGGAAGGAGTTTTACCTCCAGCTCAATCGTTTGTTGAATGGCAATCAAATTTACTTGCATTTACTTCTTTAAAAGTATCGGATGAATCAAGTGATGTGATAGCTCGGGGATTCAATTTAACGAATAGGGACGCTCGTTTAACGGTTCATTCACCAGCTTCATGCAATTATATGTATCGAAGTAATGTCTTGGAGGAAGTAGTAAGTCCTTTCATGAACGAAATCGAATCAAGCTGCTCATTTCCTGTGAAAAAACATGAAATTGTTACCATCGGTTTTTCTAAACAAAAACTATAAACAACGTATTCCGTATTGGCTGATACCAATAACGGCTTGTTGCTCAGTGGGCTGAGATGAATACTGCTAATACATGGAAAGGATGTGGTGATGTAGTGGAAATAAATGTACCAATATCGATGAAGCAAATGATCGATATGGTAAAACGACATTTTAAACAAGATCATAAGATACAAGCAATGTTTGAGCAATGCTTTTCAAACACCTACCAAACAACCATTCGCCCTCAAGTAGATGGAACTACTTTCGTGATCACAGGGGATATACCAGCAATGTGGCTAAGAGATTCGGCTGCACAAGTACGACCGTATTTATTACTTGCAGAAACGGATCATGAAATAGCAGATATGATTCAAGGCGTATTGCAAAAGCAATTCATGTTTATTACGCATGATCCATATGCCAATGCCTTTAATGAAACGGCGAATGGGAATAGATACCATGATGATCAAACGAGTATGACTCCATTACTGTGGGAGCGTAAGTATGAGGTTGATTCCCTTTGCTATCCGTTACAGCTGGCTTATTTGTTTTGGAAATCAACCGGAAGACTCTCTCATTTTAATGCACAATTTTTAGCAGCAGTCAGGAGGATTATTGATACTTGGCGAACAGAGCAGGATCACGAAGCTGACTCCACCTACTATTTTGCAAGGGACAATTGTCCCAAACAGGATACACTTTCGAATAATGGGAAGGGATCACCTGTAGCTTATACAGGCATGACATGGAGTGGTTTTCGTCCAAGTGACGATGCCTGTCAATACGGTTACTTAATTCCGGCAAATATGTTTGCTGTCGTCGTCTTAAAACAGTTAGCAGAAATAGCAGATGAAGTGCTAGATGATCGATTTCTCAAAGAAGAAGCAGTTCGATTGGCTAATGAGATAGATCGAGGGATAGAACAATTTGCTAAAGTACAACATCCGACGTATGGAACCATTTATGCTTATGAAACGGATGGTCTTGGTAATTATAATCTGATGGATGATGCAAATGTTCCTAGCTTACTTTCCATTCCATACTTTGGTTATTGCGATATCAACGATCCCATTTATCTAAATACGCGTAGATTCATACTTAGTAAAGATAATCCATATTATTATCAAGGCAAGGCAGCTAAGGGAATAGGAAGTCCACATACACCAGAGCATTATATTTGGCATATCGCGCTAGCAATTCAAGGGATGACTGCAGTGACAGAGCAGGAAAAGGAGGAAATATTAAATGCCTTTAAAGTAACAGATGGAAATACGGGATTAATGCATGAAGGCTTTCATGTCGATAATCCAGCAGATTATACGAGACCTTGGTTCTCATGGGCAAATTCAATGTTTAGCGAATTTGTGCTAAATAGAGTCGGTTATTTTGTTAAAGGGAGCCCATTTAATAAATGATGAAGGAGGTTATGCCAATGGAGAAAACAAAGGTTAGAGGTTTTCATTTACGATTTGGTTCCCATGACTTAGTGGAACCGTTGATAGAATTTATTCATCATGTTTTAGTTCCGCAAGGGATTAACTATCTATTTTTAGAATGTAATACCTCGTTTGTTTTTAAGAAACATCCAGAGATAACCGAGGGTACATTAACGAGACAGGATGCAAAGGTGATTGCAGACGTATGTCGAAAGCATAATATTAGACTAATCCCGTTATTTCAATGTTTAGGTCATCAGGGTTGGGGCGGAAAACGTAATTCGATACTTACGGCATACCCACAATTTGACGAAACGCCCGAAATTTCACTCGATGCAGTGTGGCCTGAAATTTTTTGTAGAAGCTGGTGTCCGGAACATCCAGATATACATCAATTAGTCTATGATTTGATGGATGAAATTATAGAAGCGTTTGATGCTGATGGCTTTCATGTTGGCATGGATGAAGTTTTTGAAATGGTTAACCCTAACTGTCCCAGATGCCGTGGGAAAGACAGAGCAAAGTTATTTGCAAACGTAGTAAATGATTTACATCATCATTTAGTTGGAACACATAATGTAGAAATGTTTATGTGGGGAGATCGTTTAAATGACAGTGAAAGATTTGGATATAACGAGTGGGAAGGGGATACATTCGGAACACATGACGCGATTGACCATATTCCAAAAGACATTGTAATTACAGACTGGCATTATGATAAGCTTCCAGCATACCCTTCTATTGGTAATTTTATATCAAAGGGCTTCACTGTAATTCCAGCTTGCTGGTATAAAACAGATGCCGCAGTAGATTTATTAGAACAGGGAATACAACAAGCACAGGAACGTGAAAAATTAAAAAATATGCCAGGTATGCTCGTTACTTCGTGGAATAACTGGGATAGAGCTTCATTCGAAAAAGTGATAAAGATGACAGGTGCTTCACAAAAAGATGAGCTTCATGAATTACACCATACCCTTCACGTAATTACAACTGCTTTAAAGGATTAAAGTGGAAATAAAGGAGTGAGCATTTTGAAAGTAGGTTTAAGTACGTATAGTTTACTAGATGTTATTAATACGGGGGAAATGAGTGTGTTGGATGCTGTGCAATGGATTGCTGCAAACGGTGGAGAACATATGGAAATAGTTCCGTTCGGATATACATTGGTTGATAATTGGAAACTAGCAGAGCAGCTATGTGAAAGGGCAGAATATTATGGGATAGAGCTTTCTAACTATGCTATTCCGGCTAATTTTATTCAGGATTCACAAGAGGCATTTGAAGCGGAAATAGATCGAGTTAAAAAGCATGTTGACCTAATGAAGCATATGAATATAAAGCATATGCGTCATGATGTAACAGCTTTTGATTTATCTTCAGACGAACAAACGATTGCCTATTTTGAAAATAAGTTAGAATACATTGTTGAAGGGAGTAGGAGAATTGCGGATTATGCTGCTCCATTTGGAATTACAACAACTATTGAGAATCATGGTTTAGCTGTACAGCATAGTGACCGTGTGCAACGTGTATTACAAGCAGTGGATAGACCTAACTTTAAAACAACATTAGATATTGGTAATTTTATGTGTGTCGACGAAAGTCCAATAGTAGGAGTTCAAAAAAACCTCCCCTACGCTTCACTTATCCATTTTAAGGATTTTTATTACCGGCCACAATCGAAAAACCCTGGAGCGGGGAAGTGGATTCGAACATCCAATGGAAACTATTTGCGAGGCGCTATTGTGGGTCATGGAGATATCGATATTAGAGAAATAATTCAAGCGATTAAGCAGTTTGGTTATGATGATAATATTACGTTAGAATTTGAAGGAATGGAAGCGTGTAAAGAGGCATGTAAAATTGGTATGGATAATATAAAAAGGTTATGGGAAGAGGAGAATTAAATAAAGGGTTCACTTTATTGCTCAAAGTAGTGGTCTTACTGCCAGTTTTAAAGGGATAAATTTACAATTTTATTAGGACAAAAAATGAGATGAATATATTGTCTTTTGCCTAAACGTTAGAAAACGAAAGGGAGGGCTAATAATTGAATAAATTGAAAATTGGGTTAATAGGTGCTGGATCAATTTCTAATATGCATTTGCAATCGTATAAAAATAATAGTGATGTAGACATTTATGCTATATGTGACCATAATAACCAACGTGCACATGAAAAAGCAGCAGCAGCGTATCAAGCTAAAACAGTATATACGGATTATAAGGAGCTGTTGGCAGATAGGAAGGTAGATGCTGTTAGTATTTGTACCTGGAACAATACACACGCTTCTATAGCTATTGAAGCATTAAACGCTGGGAAGCATGTTTTAGTTGAAAAACCATTGTGTAAAACAGTAAAAGAGGCAATGGCAGTTGCAGAGGCGGTAGACAACAATCCAGAACAAGTACTACAAGTAGGGTTTGTACGTCGATTTGGTACAAATACACAAGTATTAAAGAAATTTATTGAATCTGGAGATTTAGGAGAAATATATTATGCAAAGGCATCATGTATACGAGCATTAGGTAATCCAGGAGGATGGTTTGCAGATAACGAAAGATCAGGAGGAGGACCATTAATTGATTTAGGTGTCCACATAATTGATCTTTGCTGGTACCTTATGGGGAAACCAAAAGTAAAATCGGTTAGTGGAAATACATATTACAAATTAGGAAATCGCTCGAATATAAAACACAAAGATTACTATAAGGCTGCAGACTACGATCCAGATAAAAATAATGTGGAAGACTTAGCTAATGCAATGATTCGTTTTGATAATGGTGCATCGTTACTGCTAGATACCAGCTTCACACTCCATGCAAAAGAAGACGCCATGGCTGTTCAGATTTTCGGAGATAAAGGTGGCGCAGAAATAGAACCTGAACTCCGACTTATTACAGAAAAAAATGACACAATCTTAACTATTACCCCACAAATAGATGATTTATCCTTTGATTTTACTAAAGGGTTTCAAAATGAAGTTGATCATTTTATTACTTGTATCAAAGAAAAAAGAGAACCAATAAGCCCTGTACATGATGGGGTTGAAATAATGAAAATATTAACTGCTGTATATGAATCCAGCAAGAGTGGTGCAGAGATCCATTATGAAGATTCGAAGATGGAGTGACTTTGTAGAATGAAGAGGGTATGCTTGTCAGGTTTTTCTATTTCCCGGGAAATATCGACATGTAAAATAAAAAACAAATTAACATAAAATTAACTGTAGCTTTAAGCTAGTTTAATATATTGTAAGATTATTCTGGTTACAATAAAGGTAAATGAATGTAGATATGAAATGATAGAAGGAAGTGGTTATTTGAAGAGAGTTTTTATTGGTTTTAGCTTCATGTTGATTCTATCCTTTGCTTTATCAGAACATATTCATGCAAAGGGCTTCGGAAAAGATATCACGGTAAAAGTGATGTCCTATAATATTCATCATGCCGTTGGTTTGGATAATGAGTTAAGCTTACCAAGCATTGCAAATGTGATTAAAGAGACAAATGCTGATATTATTGCTATTCAGGAGGTTGATCGATATTTTGGGGAACGAAGCCAATTTGTAGATCAAGCAAGAGAATTAGCAAAATTAGTAGGATACCATTATACATTTGGAGCTAATTTAAATTTAAAGCCAGCCCCCGGACAAGTAGAAAATAGACAATATGGCACAGCTATACTTAGTAAGTATCCAATTATAGATTCGAAGAATATACATTTATCTAGTGATGGGGAGCAAAGAGGTTTACTAATAGGTAAGGTTAATGTAAGGGGAGTACATCTTACTGTTTTTAATACGCATTTAGGTTTAAGTCATGTAGAAAGAATGGGACAGGTGGAAGAAATTATAGGAATTTCCTCCTATTATAATGAACCAACCGTATTAATGGGGGACCTGAATGCAGAACCTAAAAGTAAAGAATTAGAACGTTTACAGACAGGGCTAAACGTTGTAGATACATTTAAAGATGTAGTTGAAGCTAATACGTATCCCGTTCTCCATCCAACGAAGCGTATAGATTATATTCTAACTTCATCAGATGTGACATATAAAAATTCCAACGTACATTATTCTGAATCATCCGACCACCTTCCGATAGTAGTAGATATCACATTAAAACGATAATGGCTATTTAATTGCAGATTGAGCCGCCTTCCATGGGTATCAGCTGTTGCTGTCCTCGTAGGAATCGTTGGCTCCTTTTATTTGCTTTCAATTATTAACAGAGAATTTTATAAGAGTGTCATTTACATCGATGGAGGATGCATTTTATTATGCAGTGTTTTTCTAAAAGTTCTTCTCAATAAACGGAGAACGGTACTAATATTGGACCGTTTTGTATTAGTCTAGGAAATTAATAGGAAATTATAAAATTTGAGCTTGTGGATAAATAGGAGCGTGTTGAACCGCGTCCAGCTCCAACACCCAGAAATTAGGAGACTTTACGAATCACCCTAATCTAAGTCAGCATCGGCTCACAAACTCACCGTGATTCCTTTATCTCTGTTGATTCGCTCAAGTCCTTACGTTTCTAATCGGGCGCTTGCACTTTTGTATAATAATTGTTTATTAAATTAAGAGAATTGTATAATAGCAGTACACTATAGATTTTTTAACTGGAGGTGAGGATTTTGCATGCAAAAGAAGTTATTTCTAGGTTAAGTGATCGAAAACCTACCATCTTAGGTAGTGAAAAATTTCATGAGTTCGCTATATTACTTCCTTTAGTTGATATAAGTAATGAAACACATCTTGTTTTTGAAGTCCGTTCGAAAAAAATGCGTCAGCAACCGGGTGACATTTGCTTTCCAGGCGGAAGGGTTGAAAAAGACGATATAAATGAAAGACAATGTGCTATACGTGAAACTGCTGAAGAATTAGGAATACGTGAGGAGGAAATTGACGATGTTATTCCATTAGATTATATGGTATCAGACTTTGGAAGAATTATTTATCCTTTTGTTGGACGGCTTAAGAAACCAGAAGGAATAGAAGCTAATCGTTCAGAGGTAGAAGAAGTTTTTACGGTACCACTTCAATACTTTCTTGAAACAGAACCTGAGGTTTACAAAGTGAATTTTCAAGTGATTCCTGAAGCAAATTTTCCGTATGACTTAATTCAAGGTGGTAAGAAATATGATTGGAAAGTTCGTCAACTAGATGAGCTGTTTTATCAATATAATGATAAAGTAATATGGGGATTAACCGCAAGAATTTTAGCGCATTTTATTCACTTACTTCAAGCAAATCAATCTTAAATAAATGAAGTAGCAGCAAGCCTCCCAGCTTTCTATAAACGATGGGAGGCTTGCTGCTACTAGTGTTTTACGGGGCTCGTGTGTTTGTTCATTAATCCATTGATAATATAAATGACTATTTCGTTCTATTCACATGCGCTGCACTAAAGCTTGGAAGTAGCTAAGTATGCTGATGCGCTATATCGCCGATATTGTCTTTGCAAGACGCAACTAAATATCAAAATCAATAAATTGGTGACATAAACGGGTGAGCATGATAAAATAATGACCGTAGTCAAATTATGACTATGGTCATTATTGTGGAGGTGATTTATGTGTTACGAGAAGCTAGAAAAAAAGAGCTAAAAGAAAAGATTTTCTTCGAGTCTATTCGTTTGTTTTCTGAAAAAGGTATTGATGAAGTCAGTGTTTCTGAAATTACCAAAGCATGTGGGATTGCAAAAGGAACGTTTTACAATTATTTTTCTACGAAGGAATCTGTTCTTTTATTTGTTGGACAATCGCAAATGGATCGGATAACTAATATCCAAGAGAGTTTAGATATGGACGTAAAACAGAAAATCATCACATTATTTACTGATTTAACGACGAGGTATGAAGAATACCCAAAATTAATGAAATTTGCTGTAGCCGAATTGTTCAAAACCTCGGGAATTATTGATGATGAAATGAATGCGGTTCAACAACTTAAAGACCTGTTAATGAATCTATTAAAGGAAGAAATAGAACGAGAACATATTAAAGTTCATGTCGAACTTGAAGATATTGCTTCTATTCTCTTAGGCACGTACTTTACATCGGTGATGATGTGGGTACATCATGAACAATCCGTAACGACACTTCTTCAAAGTGTGAACCGAAGAGTTTCACTGCTTCTCGAACAATTTATTATGAATAAGGAGGAGGATCAATGATATTCTTTTCGATCATTTCTTGTCTCATATTGCTTCTACTAGCCTTCATTCACGTTTATTGGGCATTTGGGGGAACAAAAGGAATAAGTGCCGTCATACCTCAAGATGTTCATAATCATCACAAGTTTACCCCCGGGAAATGGGTAACACTCTTAGTGGCTGTTTGCCTTTTTAGTTCATGCTTCATCTTAGGCATTCAAAGCTCACTTATCCCATTTGTAAAGCAAACGAAGCTAGTTAGTATCCTTTGTTTTTTCTGTTTTCTCGTTTTTGCTCTTAGAGGCATCGGTGACTTTAATTATGTAGGTTTATTTAAAAAAGTACGAAGGACTTCTTTTTCTAAAATGGATACGATTGCCTATACGCCCCTTTGTCTTTTTCTTAGTTTTACATTTATTTATGTTTTAATGACAAAATAGGAGGAAAATTTGTATATGAAAAAAGTAATTATTTTAGGTGGGGGAATTGCTGGATTAAGTACAGCCATAGCACTTCAACGACTTGGAATGAATGTACAAGTGTTTGAGAAGGCACTAAAACTAGAACCTGTAGGAGCAGGAATTATTTTAGCACCTAACGTTATCCGTATTTTTGAGGAATGGGGGATAACACAAAAATTAAAAAAACATGGTCAGTTCATAAACCGTTTTGTTATTTCCTCTGATAAAGGGAAAACGTTATCAAAGCTTAATGAAAGTCTATTTCCTGAACAAACAATCGCTATTCACCGTGCAGATTTACACCATATTCTTCTAGAGGAATTAAAATCAGTCCCTGTTTACTTTGGAAAGAAAGCTGTTGAATGTCGTCAGCATCGACATGGAGTCACCGTGTTAATGAATGATGGTGAAGAAGTCAAAGGGGACATGTTAATCGCGGCAGATGGAATTCATTCTGTTATTCGCAAGCAATTGCTGCCGAATATATCACTTCGTTACGCTGGCTATACTTGTTGGCGAGGAGTTACCCAAATAGACAACCACATGAATTTAAACGCTGAACTTCATGAACTATGGGGACCGAATGGACGCTTTGGTTATTTACCGATATCTAAAACAAAGGCATACTGGTACATGCTTATTAACACTCGGCCAAATGATCACCTTATATCTAATTATTTTCTTTCAGATTTGATCAAACGCCTAGAAAACTACCCACAGCATGTTACTGACTTCGTAAAGCTTATCGAAAATAATCATGTCCTAAAACATGATATCTATGATATTCCTACAATCGACCAATATGTTTTTGACAATATTGCTCTTATTGGAGACGCAGCTCATGCTATGACACCAAACTTAGGACAAGGCGCATGTCAAGGAATTGAAGATGCCTACATCCTAGGCATGTCTTTATTCAATCATCCAGATAGTGGATTACAAGCTTATCAGAAAGAGAGAGTAGATAGAGCAAATAAAATCAGCAAGATTTCCAGACGAGTAGGGATTATGGCGCAATTCGAGCACCCTTTCCTTTGTCGTATTCGTAATTTAATGATGAAAACGACTCCTCAAGCTTTTTACCGTAAGCAAAATCAATTTATATATAATTATCGCTATGAATATAGTACTTGAATCTGGGAAATTTAACGTACTTCCGAAAGAAGTCTCCATCCTCAAGCGTGTGAAATGCGTAGCCCAACGGTAAGGGGGAGATGAGTTTCGGTTGGGCGACAGCCCAAAGGCCTTTTTTTCCTTTTTTGTTCAAAGCACAATCAAATAGTGAATGATCGAAATTCATCAATTCCTATAAAAGTTCCAGTTCAAGATTTAGCAAGAGGGATTTTCCTCATGTTCGTAAAAAGTTATGGAAAGAAATGTTTTGGTCAAGAAGCTTGTGTTTGTTGACGACTGGCGGTTCGCCTATTGAAGTAGTAAAAAAATATAGAAACGTATGAAAGCCTAAAAGCTGATAAAGAAGCATGGAAAACGGTAAAACATCCTACTCCTGCCAATTACAAAAAAGAATACGAATGGCTAAAAGAAGTCGATTCATTAGCGTTGGCAAACGCTCAACTAAACGTAGATAAGGCATATAAAGCCTTCTTCAAAGGGAATGCCAAGTTCCCAAAATTCAAAAGCAAACACCATAAACAAAGCTACACAACGAATGTCGTCAATAGAAATATTCAGTTGTTGGATGGTCATATCAAATTACCTAAATTAAAAATGGTCAAAATCAAGCAACATCGAGCAATTCCTTCGGAGTACAACATCAAATCTTGTACCTTGTCTATGACTTCATCAGGAAAATACTATATTTCGATTCTTACAGAGTACGAGAAGGAGATAAAAAGGAAGGAAATTGAAAAAGTTGTTGGCTTAGATTTTTCAATGGGTGAGAAAGCCAATTATCCTAAGTTTTATCGACAAATACTTAATAAATTAGCAAAAGAACAACGTAAACTTTCTCGTAAAAAGAAAGGCTCTGCAAATTGGAATAAACAACGTATTCGAGTAGCTAAAATTCAAGAGAAAGTTGCCAATCAACGCAAAAACTTTCTTCACCATAAATCAAAGGAGTTAGTGTCTAACTTCGATGCTGTTGTGATTGAAGATTTAGACATGAAAGGAATGTCACAAGCACTTAAATTCGGTAAAAGCGTAGCTGATAATGGATGGGGAATGTTCCCTTCTTTCTTACAGTACAAACTAAAAGAACAAGGGAAACAACTTATCAAAATTTAAATGGTTCCCATCTACCAAAACTTGTTCGAGTTGCGGAAATACCCAACCAATGCCTATAGAAATTAGAACATACGCTTGTTCGTGTGGGCTAAATCTCGATAGAGATTATAATTCAGCGCTTAATATCAGAAAAGAAGGCATTCGCTTATTAGCAAGTGCCTAATAAAATATAAACTCTTGGAACAAGAGGGTTAGCTTGGTCCATTTCGTCAGCTACTAAAAGTGGCGATTACCCAAGAAACCCCCACTTCAAGCAATCCGTAAGGGTGGTAAGTGGTGGGAGTAGTTCACTTAATTGCATTGGCATGTAGAATGATAGTTTGAAAAAAATAGGACATCTCCTTTTCTAGAATACTGAAGTCTGGTAACGACAAATTATCTTTTAAGGTTCATGTCCTTCGTTCTATTCGCTACTCGTCAGAAGGAGCTACCCGAAGTCTTTCTTATTCAACTAGAGAAACAGCAGTACGTCAGCACAGGTTGGCTAACCAATGTGCTCGCGGAAAAGCGACGTATATATCCAGAGCAGCTATCAGATCTAGCTGTTGTCTGATCAAAACAATTTTGTCTCCGTCTTGTCCCACATATAACCTTGTAGGAATATCCCTCTTCAAGTAATAATGGGACATCAATATGGATGAGTTGGGGACCAACTGCCAGTAGATGTCCGATTGATTCAAGGGCCTTTAGGTCATACCCTTATGGTACGAACCATCCGTGCTGGATAAACAATAACCCCCACGGAGTGAAGTTTCACTTTATATGGAAGGAGTATACCGTTTGTTCCTGGTATGTTTCATTTGGCTCTAAAAGAATGGATGGGAACTGCTTGTGATGGAGAGAGGCTGGAGTTCCTTGTGTTTCGAAGCATACTCCCATGTACTTGTCAGCGAATCCGTTGGCTAACTTCATATCTTTTTCCAAAGTATTTGCTGTATATAGCACCATTCCTGGTTGGCTTGTAGTAATATTCATCACTCGGCCGGATTTTTTTTCGGTTACCTGTATATTTCCAATCCCATCAAACAGAAAGTAATGGTCATAGCCACCACTTGCAATCTCATGCTGTTCAGAAGGAGTCAACATGCCGTCTGCTAGATAACGCCCATTGCGGAAGTTAAAAGTTGTCTGTTTGACATCGAGCTGTTTTCCGGTTGGAATTAATTCATGATCTAGTTCAATAAATGAATCACTATTAAATGCCACAACATGATTTTTCACGCTGTGTTTTGCATTTCCATTTAAGTTAAAATAGCTATGATTCGTTAAAGCGACTGGAGTTGTGTTATCGGTAGTTGCATGGTAATGAATCGTGAGTTCATTTCTATTTGTTAACGTGTATGTCACAGCTACAGACACATTACCCGGAAATTCATTACTACCTGCTGTATTATGCGTCAGCTTCACACCAACAGTATCGTCTGTTTGCAATGGTTGGACATCCCAGATCACCTGGTGAAATCCGTTTGCACCACTATGAAGGTGATGAAGCCCGTGATTCTTCTCCAGTAAATACTCCTTGCCATTGAGCTGAAAGGAAGCACCTTGAATCCTACCAGCTACTGGACCAACCAATGCACCAAAAAAAGCAGGATTGATTTTATAATCTGTATAATTTTTAAATCCTAGTACGACATTTTCTATATTACCATCTCGATCCGGAACCATTATTTTTGTGATGATACCGCCATAATTTAAGAGACTAACGGACATTCGCTTGTCATTTATTAATGTATATTCTTTCCATTTTTCTGTAACTGCTTTAGTTAGTATGTTCATATTGTATCGTCACTTCTATTTAGTGAGTTGATAAAACGTAAGAATTGCTCTTTGTTTTTAAATACGCCTGCATCTTCAAGGGCTTTAGTGAACTTCTTTCCTAGTTCTTCCATGATAATGGATAATGCTTCATTTTTATCTTTAATAGAACCATATGTTTCTTTCAATTGTTTACTCCATGCTTGATGATAATCCGCAATATGGCACGCTTCATCAAGCAGATATTTTTTAATCTCTGCTAATTCTTCCTTTAATCGAGCTGGTAATACAGCTAGCCCCATTACTTCAATTAGTCCAATATTCTCTTTTTTTATATGATGAACATCAGCATGGGGGTGAAAGATTCCCATGGGATGTTCGTCAGAGGTGCGATTGTTCCGTAGGACAAGATCCAATTCATGGACGCCGTTAGTATGTAGTCTAGCAATTGGAGTAATCGTATTATGAGAAATGTTATTTGAAAAGGCATAGATAGAGGCGGATTCGTCTGTATATCCTTTCCATGATTCCAGCACAAAATTAGCTGCTGCTATTAATTGTTCTTTGTTTTTACTTTGCAACCGAATAACAGATAACGGCCATTTCAATACGGAACATAATACATGTTTAAATGGATCTAATGCAAAGGTAAAAGCATCTTCTGCTTGCGCCATGGCAAACTTATAATTGCCTGCTTGATAATGATCATGACCTAAAATGGAACCACCGACGATTGGTAAATCAGCGTTTGATCCAATAAAGTAGTGGGGAAACATTTCGGTAAATTGTACCAAACGTTCAAATGCCTGTTTATCTATTTTCATATTGCGATGTTCTTCTGCAAGTAAGATACTATGTTCATTATAATAAACATACGGTGAATATTGGAGATACCAATTCTCTTTCAATAATGGCACCCGTATTACACGATGGTTGGCACGTGCTGGGTAGCCCACACGTCCAGCATACCCTTCATTTTCAATACATAACACACATTTAGGATAGTTTAGGTCTTGCTTTAATTCTCTTTCCCGTTTAATCTCCTTAGGGTCTTTTTCTGGTTTGGAAAGATTAATAGTAATATCCATTTTTCCGTAAGGTGTATTTGTTTTAAAATGAATATTTTTCTGTATTCGTTTCAATTGAATATAATTACTGTTTTGACTTAACTGGTAAAAATAATCCGTGGCTACTTGCGGTGATTGTTCGTATTTTGCGTAAAACGTTCTATTGATATCGGATGGACGAGCCATAAAACAGTTCATGATGGAAGCAGCCAGCATTTCTTTCTCTTCAAAAATATCTTCTATTACTTGATGGCGAGCTGCATACTCTACAATGCTTTCTAGCAAATTAGGTATGGAATCCTCTATCGATGGAATGGTATCTTCTGGGAAGTTGGTTAGGTTAAGTAAATGCATGACTTGATTTCTAACATAGATTTGATCATGTTCCTCAATGAAACCAATGGTAAGAGCTTGCTTAATTAGTCTCGAAAGTTGTTGGTAAATCATGATTCTTTTCATCCCCCTTCATAACCGTTCGGATGTGTCGTATGCCATTTCCAAGCGTCGCTTAAAATAGTTTCAATCGAAGTTCGCATTGGCTTCCATCCCAATACTTCCTTAGCTTTTTTGGAGCTAGCAATTAGGACAGCCGGATCACCAGCTCGTCGCTCTCCCGTTTTAACTGGAATGGATTTCCCTGTAATGCGTCGCGCTGAATCTATCATTTGTTTAACGGAAAATCCAGTATTGCTGCCAAGATTAAACACATCACTCTTACCGCCATTTTGTACATAATCAAGTGCTAGGATATGTGCTTGAATAAGGTCTTCGACATGGACATAATCGCGAATACAGGTACCATCGTCAGTATCATAATCTTCACCAAAGATCGTTATCGCATCCCGCTGTCCAAGTGCTACTTGTAAAATGATTGGCACAAGATGTGTCTCTGGACGGTGGTCCTCTCCGATCTCGGCTGTCTCTCGTGCGCCAGCTACATTAAAATATCGGAGTGATACAAAGTTAATTCCATGGGCTTTGGCCGTCCATTCTATTAATCTCTCCATTGTACGCTTCGTTTCGCCATAGACATTAGTTGGATTTGTAGGCATCGTCTCTTGAATAGGGTTGATAGTAGCTTCGCCATATGTGGCAGCAGTTGAAGAGAACACAATATGCTTGACTCCATACTCTACCATGACTTGCAATAAGACTTGTGTACCATAGACATTATTATCAAAATAGAGTAAGGGCTTTTCCATAGATTCACCAACTAAAGAGTTCGCAGCAAAATGTATGACTGCATCAACGGATTCCTTTTTGAAAACGTCAATTAAAAAGTTAATGTCTCTAATATCCCCCTTATAAAAGGTTGCCATTGGATGTATCGCTTTGGAATGACCTGTTTGTAAATTGTCTATGACAACTACATCTTTACCTTGATCGATTAATTGATATACTGCATGAGAGCCAATATAACCCGCTCCTCCTAATACTAAAATACGCAATTAAAGCACTCCTTCGCTTAGTTCTTTTGCTCCATCTTCCATAACTGCTGTATAAAACGTCGCATTGTATCCAACAGTGTTGACATATATTTTATTAATACGATTTATAATCAAATCAGCTTTGTCCTTTTTTACAATTGCTATTGCACAACCACCAAAACCTGCACCTGTCATACGAGCTCCTAATACACCTTCCTGACCCCAGGCAGCTTCAACGACAGTATCTAATTCTAAACCAGTCACTTCATAATCTTGTTGAAGCGATTGATGTGATGCATTCATTAATTCTCCAAACTGCTGTAGATCATGTTCTTGTAGGCTTTGCACTGCATCTAATGTTCTAGCATTTTCATAGACAACATGCCTTGCCCGTTTTTGGATAACTTTGTTCCTAATTACATGCTTATTTGCATCAAAATCTTCACGGGTCAGTTCACAAAGAGTTTGAATGGGGAGCTTACTCTGTAACGCTTTTAATGCATGTTCGCATTCGGAACGACGTTGATTATATTTTGAACTAGCAAGTTGGCGATGTTTATTTGTGTTTATAATTAGGATGACATAGTTTTCTAAATGTAACGGAGCGTATTTGTATTCAAGACTTTGGCAATTCAATAGAATCGCCTGCCCTGTTTTTCCCATACCGATTGCAAATTGATCCATAATGCCGCTATTAACTCCTATAAATGTATTCTCTACTTTTTGCCCTAATTGAATTAATTGCAAGCGGTTCACTTTTAATTGATACAAATTTTTTAATAGAATTCCAGTTACCATTTCTATCGAAGCAGAAGAAGAAAGGCCAGCTCTGTTTGGAATGTTTCCATAAAAGAGAATATCAGCACCGGTTTGAATATATTTGGTGTGCTCCCGTAGTAGCTGAATCATTCCTTTAGGATAATTCGCCCAATCATCTGCCGGATCAAAGATGAGCTGCGTAATATCACATGTTACAATCCCCTTTTCAGGAAAATTCATCGAATAAAAACGAAATTTCTTATCTTTTCGTCTTACTCCCAATGCATAAGTTCCAAATGACAAGGCAGCAGGCAGGACATAACCTCCATTATAATCGGTGTGTTCCCCAATAAGATTAATTCTTCCAGGTGCAAAAAATATCCGTGGTGTTGTTTCTGCATGAAAAATAGTATGAAATTCCTTTTTTAAGGCTTCAATGTTCATAAGTACCTCCTGTTGAATAAACGTATAAATAACGACGCAGAAATAGAAAAAAACCACTACAAAATAATTAATTAAATTAATTTATTTAATTCTACTATAATAAGTTATAATTTTCAAACATATATTTGTATATAATTAGTACCTGTTAGACAATTAAAGTTAGTAGTTATTATGCTATTTTCTACATAATTTTAAAGAAAAAGAATATTGACACAATTATATTAGCATGATAACATGTTTAAAAATTTAATAATTAATTAAGTTAATTAAGTTAATAATTCTTAGGTGAGAGGGGATGTCGGTTAGCGTGGATAATCAACAATTATTTGGATTAACAAATAAAGTAGCTGTTATTACAGGTGCTGCATCAGGGATCGGTTTAGCAACAGCTCGAATATTGGCTGAATTAGATTGTAAAGTGTTTATGCTTGATATTAATACAGAGGAGGGGAATTACCAGGCTGACAAAATTGTACAGGCTGGGGGTGATGCCGCTTTTTTACAATGTGATGTAACCTCTAATGAAGATTGCCAAGCTGTGGTTGCTATTATTGAAAGCGTTTCCGGTAATATAGATATATTATTTAATAATGCTGGTGTTATCCGAAGGAAAAATACGGTAGATCATACGGAATCTGATTGGGATCTTGTGATGGACGTATCGCTAAAAAGCGTGTTTTTACTATCTAAGTATGTAATCCCAATCATGCGTAATCATGGTGGAGGGAGCATTATTAATACAGGATCCGGCTGGGGATTAAAAGGAGGAGATGATGCCGCTTCTTATTGTGCAGCTAAGGGAGGAGTGGTGAATATGACTAAGGCAATGGCAATTGATCATGGAAAGGATAATATCCGTGTTAATTGTATATGTCCAGGTGATACAGACACACCGCTATTAAGAGGGGAGGCAGAGCAATTAAATGTTAATGACCAAGAATTTTTAGTGTCATCTGGGGTTAATCGACCGTTGCAACGAATTGGTACACCTGAGGATATTGCCAAAGGAGTACTATTTTTAGCTAGTGATCTATCTGCATGGGTGTCCGGAACCACTTTAGTCGTTGATGGTGGAGGATTGGCTTGAGTTCTATGAAGAGGCAATTCGTTTCTTGGGACGGGGGCTTATTTTCATGAATAAGCAGTTACAAATACGGTTTTTTGTATTCCTTTTGTAAGAATGTTTATCCCGCATATAACTGGCAGTAAGTCTCTCCACTTCAAGCAATAAAGAGAAACCAATATGGCTAAGTGAGGGAACAACTGCCAGTAAATGTCCGATTGGTTCACCTAACCATCCGTGGGGAAAAACCCCCCACGGATGGAAGCTTCACTTTATTCCGCATATAACTGGAAGTAAGTCCACCTTCAAGCAATAAAATAAAACTAATATGGGTAAGGGTGGGGTCAACTGCCAGTCAATGTCCGATTAGTTCAAATCTCTGTAGGTCATACCCTTGTGTGGTACTACCAATCAGTGGGAGATAAACAAGCTTCCAACTAATTGAAATGCTAGTTTAATAGGCTATTACAATTAATAATAAAGGAGAGTGTGCGCATGGTAAAAAAGTGTTTTTTTATAATGATTTGTTATTTATTCTTAGGAATTCTATTACTTGGTTGTCAAAGTGATAGTTCAAAAGCAGATAAAGACGATGCTGATAAAACAACAATCAAGCTTTGGAATAACGTTGCTGCGGGGAGAAGCTATTTTCCCATCTTAATCGAAAAATTTGAAAAAGAACATCCAGATATTAAGGTTGAACTTAATAATTTGAATGTTGAATCTAGTGAAGCAGAATACCAAGCAGCAATATCTGATCGTAATCTTCCTGATATATTTAGTACGGATGCCTTTACGTTAAATGAATTTGTAGATTTAGATCTTGTACATGAACTAAATGAGGTTTTTCCAAAAGACGTTCAATCGCAATACACGGAGGGAGTCTTTGATGAAGGGAATGCATCACTAAATGGAAATGTGTATTTGTTTCCGGTATACAAAGGTGGGACATATTATATGTTCTACAATAAACAAGTATTGAATGATCTTGGGATTGATGAAGTTCCGAAAACATGGAAGGAATTAAAGGAAGTGGGTATAGAAATATATGATCAATCCAATGGATCATCTTATGGTCTCATATTCGGTGGTCAGTCTGGTTGGTTAGTAAGGGCTGTAACACAATTAATGGCAACAGAGCTTTCACCAGAAAGTGGTTATGATTATGCAAATGGCGATTATAAATATGACACACAAGGATATGTAGAGACAATAAAATTGATGAAGGATTTATTGGATAGCAATGCTTTATCACCATCAACCATGGAAACAGATTCTACGGTAGCAAGAGAACTTTTTACTGCTGGTCAAGCAGCTTTTCTAATCGATGGGAATTGGACGGGTCAGTTACTTCATGAAAATGGATTTGATGACTGGGGAGTAGTTCCCTTACCCACAAAGAATCCAAATGGTCAGCAATATGGAGAATTTCGATTAGGTAGTAACGATGGTCTCTATGTATCTAAAGATACCGAGCATTGGGATGAAGTAAAACTATTTTTAGAATTTTTACAGGAAAATATATATCGCGAAATTCTCAAGGATGGTGAGCCATTGATTGCGAAGGAAGCGTCTGATATTAATGTCGAGCTACCATTTTCCGAAGTAAATGACATTGCGCAGATTTTCTCTGAGATGTCGGTTCGTGTCCCTAATCCGGTTGTTGTCAACCCGAAAACGCAAGAAGTACGCCTTGCGCTACAAAAGAACGCACCAGATAATGACGCAGGTTCTATTTTAATGGGCTACCTAACGGGACAGGTGGAAGATTTACAAGGAGCATTAACGGATTTCACGGATGACTATAATGCTGCTTTCACTAAGGCAATTCAAGAAAATGAAAATGTTTCTAGAGAGGATTTTCAATTTCCAAATTGGGTTCCGTATGAGCCCTATACAGAAAAAGAGTATCAAGAGTTGAAATAGAGTGGTTAGATGAAATTGGGCGAGCTACTTAAGTGAATATACTATGAGATAACGTAGTAGTTTGTCCTCTTTCTTTTTCATTAGAGCTTGTTTGATTAGGAGAGAATTTGTATGAACAAAATAGCAAAGCAGACGATAAGTAAGCATACAAAGAAACGATATATATGGGCGTATTTATTTATCTTGCCACAAGTAATTGTGTTTTTGGGCTTATCTCTTTATCCCATTATTATGAGCTATGTGTACTCCTTTTATGATTGGTCTGGTATAGGACCACTGACTGATTTTATTGGATTCGATAATTATAAAAATGTGTTTACTGAAGAAAAATTTTGGAATGCATTTAAAAATACGTTTATTTATACATCTGGCTTTACCACTATTTCCGTATCTGTTGCTTTAATACTTGCTTTAATATTAAATAGTCCAAATCTGAAGGGAAGAACTATTTATCGAACCATCTATTTCCTTCCTGTCGTAACAACAACAGCTATCGTTGGGATTATTATGAAAAATATCTTTGGTAATCAAGGTTTAATCAACCAAGTACTCGTGATGGTCGGTGTGATCGACCAAGCTATACCTTGGTTAGTTAATCCATTTACAGCTATGATCGTTCTTATCATTGTTGGATCTTGGAAAGAAATAGGAATTATCATGATTTATTGGCTAACAGGTTTACAGATGATTCCTAAAGAGTTATATGAAGCTGCAAAAATTGATGGTGCAGGACATTGGCAAACATTACGTTATATTACGTTACCTATGTTGGCACCAGTTGGAGCCACGATATTATTACTTACAACTGTTAGCAGTATGCGTGTATTTGACCTAGTAAAAACATTAACAAATGGTGGTCCGTTCTTTTCCACCGAAACTTTAGAGTTATATATTTATCGATTCGCGTTTGCTTCAGAGGGTCCATCTCAGGTTGGTTATGCCTCTACAGTTGGTGTGATATTAGGCATGACAGTATTCATAATAAGTTTATTACTTGGTTGGGTAGTTATGAAGGTCAATAGACATAAAAATAAAAATGGATTGAAAGTTGAGGTGGAGAAGTAATGCGTTCAAAAATAACTTGGGGAATAATCCATATCTTTTTAATCCTATTTGGTTTTATCTGGATATACCCTTTTATCTGGATGATATCTTCTTCATTAAAAACCAATGCATCTTTTTTAACTTCTGGAATTAATCCCATACCAGAGACGTTGAACTGGGAGAACTACACTAGAGCATGGGATGTTGCCAATTTCTCTGGGTACTTTTTAAATTCTGTAGTCATCACTTTAGGTACTGTAACTATAGTAGTTTTATTAAGCTGTTTAACAGGATATGCGCTTGGGCGAGTGGATTTTCCTGGTAGAAAGACAATGATCGTTATTATCGGAGCGCTGATGTTCATTCCTACAGGGTATACAATCATTCCGCTTTATGAATTAATGAAGTTTTTAGGATTATCTAACACGTTATTCGGTGTAGTTCTTGCAGAGTCCAGTGGGGCGCACGTGCTTTTTATTCTATTATTTGCAGCATTTTTTTCTCGCGTGCCTAAAGAAATCGAAGAAGCTGCAGCTATAGATGGAAGTGGTTTTCTAAAAACATTTTTTAAAATCATTCTTCCTTCTGCGAAGCCAGTTATAGCTACTGCTGTAATTATGCAATTTATTTGGACTTGGAGCTCTTTTTTAATTCCACTCGTTTTGACATTAAATAATCCAGATTTACGAACTTTGGCAGTGGGTATGCTCTCATTTGTTGGTAAATATCAAACGGATTGGACAGGGATGGCAGCTGGAGCATCGATATCCCTCTTGCCTGTAATTTTAATATTTATAGTAATGCAACGTTATTTTATCGAAGGTATATCCGGATCTGTAAAGTAAAATAGGATAGAAGATTAAATGTGAGGAGAAGATATCGTTGAATATAAATCTTAAACATATACCCTTTAGCCGATTTGGCTCTTATCTTAGTATTTCCTATTTACCTAAAAATGACTATCGTTCGGAAGGAATTTATTTACGTACAATCAGAGGTGGTGATGACGATGTCGGCGCTTTATTTAAATTAGATGTGACGAAAAATGGACATTGTATACCTTTTAATGCAATTGCAGCGGAGACTTGCCTCTGCCTTCAAGCGGAAGAAGGAGTAGTTCGATTAATTTATTCAGAAGCTCATTGTCTGCGTATTTATGGGGAACAAGTTGGTTTACGGTTATCTCTTGTTACAAATGCTTATGATAATGCTTTTTATTATCAAGCGCGAAGCTGGCAAGTGAATGTTTTTTCACAAAGCATTCGATTTATGTTAACTCCCTTTATTGGGGAGTTAGATGTAAGTGCGCCTTGGGATATAAATGGTAGTTCTTATGTGATTGCAGATTTTCATCCTAGAGAAGACAATGGTACTGTAGAAGGAATTATTGAAGAGTTTCTTACAATCTATGAACAAAAAAACGATTATCCGACGTTTGAAACAGCCCTTGATCACGTAAATGACGAATACAAAAAATGGTTGGAAAACACGTTGCCGGTACCGGCGGAATATGAAGCTGGAAGACAACTTGCTGCTTACATAACATGGTCCTGTGTTGTTAAACAAGAGGGATATTTACCAAGGTCAGCGATGTATATGTCAAAGAATTGGATGACAAATATTTGGAGCTGGGATCATTGCTTTAATGCAATGGCTTTAGTCAAAAAGAATCCGAAGTTAGCTTGGGATCAATTCATGATATTTTTTGATGTACAAGCAAAAAACGGCCTTTTGCCAGATTTTATGAATGATCAATTTGCTTATTGGAATTGCAGTAAACCACCAATTCATGGGTGGACGTTGGCATGGATGTTAAAACATTCAAATGAATTATCAAAAGAAAATTTAGCTGAGATTTATCAACCATTAAAACAGTGGACCAGTTGGTTCTTTAAAGAACGTGATGTTGATAACAATGGATTTCCAGAATATCAACATGGTAATGATAGTGGCTGGGATAATAGTACATTGTTTCATCAAGGGATACCTATCGAAAGTCCAGATCTTTGTGCATTTTTAATTTTACAAATGGAAACATTGGCAGAAATAGCTAATCGCTTACATTTCCAAATGGACTACGAAAAATGGAAGAAGCAGGCAGATCAACTTTTAACCGATATGTTAGCCTATTTTTGGGATGGTGAGCAGTTTGTCGCAAAGCTCGCAGGTGAAAATGTGCGTTCTGGTGATAGTTTATTGTTATTCATGCCAATTATTCTAGCAAAGCGACTTCCAAAACAAATCCGATTGAGATTAATTGAAGGGTTGAAGGATGAAAACCGGTTTTTAACGGAACATGGCCTTGCTACTGAAAGCTTGCAGAGCCCATATTATTTAGAGGACGGTTATTGGCGTGGACCTATTTGGGCACCTTCCACCATGTTGCTTATTGATGGATTAATGGAATCAGGGGAAGAAGCGTTTGCTAGAGACCTAGCTCATAAATTCTGTAATATGGCATTAAAACATGGAATGGCAGAAAATTTTAATGCTGTATCGGGAGAAGGCTTACGAGATCGAGCATTTACGTGGACGTCAAGTGTGTTTCTTATCTTGGCACATGAATATGTGAATAAAGAAACAGAGAAGCCATCTCTTTAATGATTTCTAGGTAACTTTTCCCTGCATATAACTGGCAGTAAGACCCCACTTCAAGGAATAACGTGAAACCAATATCGATAAGTGCGGGATCAGCTGCCAGTAAATGTCCGATTGGTTCAAAGGTCTTTAGGTCATACCCTTGTGGTACGAACCATCAGTGGGTGATAAACATCCCCCAACTAATTGAAGTTTCACTTTATTCTACAAAACAACATAGGAGATGACATAAAATGGATAGTATGCTTAAAAGAAAATGGGTTGTCGTATGTATTGCTATTTTTTGTTCCATTTTATGGGGGAGTGCATTTCCAGTATTGAAAGTAAGCTATGAAGAATTACAAATGGCTAAAGATGACACAATTGCTAAGATTGTTTTTGCTGGAATGCGCTTTTTATTAGCAGGTCTAATTCTTTTAGTGGGATTAATTTTTTCTAATCCTAAGAAATTATTCGTTACGAAGCGACAGATTCTTTTTCTAGTAATCTTCGGAATTCTTCAAACTAGTTTACAGTATTTCTTTTTTTATAATGGGTTAGCAGAAGTTTCTGGTATGCAAGGAGCTATTTTACTATCAAGTGGTACTTTTTTTACGGTTGTCTTAGCCCATTTCTTTTATACAAATGACCGTATCAATTGGAAGAAAACAGTAGGGCTTATGGCAGGATTTGCAGGGATTATTGTTGCTAACTGGGGGGAAGAGCTTAAACTCACTTTTCAGGTAACGGGAGAGGGATATATGATATTGGCAGCTTTAACAAGCGCCATAGGGACGATTATGGCAAAGGAGCTTGCTATCGGTATCCATCCTTTTGCGTTAACTGGTTGGCAGTTAACGATAGGGGCAGGTCTTATGCTAGTGATTGGTATTCCGCAGTTGCAAGAAAATGCGATAACGTTTACACCACTTGGGTGGATGCTTTTTATTTACTCCGCACTGCTTTCTGCTGTCGCTTTTGGCCTCTGGTACTCTATTCTGAAATTTAATAAGGCTGGCGAGATAAGTATGTTTAAATTTATTACACCCGTTTCAGGAGCGATCTTGTCTGCGATGTTTATCCCTGGGGAGTCATTAAACATCTTTATCATGGGAGCATTGATACTTGTAGCTACTGGAATAATTGCAGTAAATTACAAAGGACAGAAAAGAAAAGTGGTAAACGTCTCTAAGGATAGCTAACTTTATATAGGAGGGGAAATAATGAGAATGTATAAAGAGTGGGAAGATATTACAATTACTGATCAAAATAGAATGAAACCGCGAGCTTTTTTTTATTCTTATCCAAATAAACAGACAGCTATAGATGGAGACCCAGAGTATACGCATCATTTTAAAAGCTTAAATGGGTTATGGGACTTTCTTTTTCTATCTGCCCCTGAATACTCACCAGTAGGCTTTGAGCAAATTAATCATGATCGGAGCAGTTGGGATTCTATACAGGTTCCAAGCAATTGGCAAATGGAAGGTTATGGTAAGATGCATTACTCTGATGTGTGGTATCATTTTCCCATTCGCCCGCCGTATGTACCATCTGATAATCCGACTGGTATTTATCATCGGAAATTTTCAATTGATACAACTTGGTTAAAAGATGATGTGATTTTGCGCTTTCATGGAGTTGATTCAGCCTTTCATATTTGGATAAATGGGGAGATGGTAGGCTATAGTAAAGGTGCTCGTATGACATCAGAGTTTACGATTACTCCTTATGTGATGGACGGAAAAAATGAAATAACAGTCCGTGTATACCAATGGTCTGATGGTACGTATTTAGAAGATCAGGATATGTGGTGGTTAAGTGGAATCTTTAGAGATGTTGAACTATATACGCAACCTAAATCAGGAATAGAGGATTTTAAAGTAGAAACTAACGTAAAAGATCAATTTTCCAAGGGAGAATTATTAGTGAGTGGAAGTATTCGTGGCTGGCAAGAAAATATTCGCATACAATATGAACTAGTAAATGACCAGCAGGAAACGGTTGCTTTAGGAAATCAATGTATTGGTGAAAGATTTATAATTAAGGAAATAATTCCTCAACCTGAGCTGTGGAGTGCAGAATCTCCCTACTTATATACGTTACACTTAACGGTTCTACTGGATGATCAAGTGATCGAGGTAATCCCACAGCAAATTGGATTTCGACACATTGAAATCAAAGGGAAAACGTTTACGGTAAATGGTGTAGCAATTAAGCTAAAGGGAGTAAACCGTCATGATTTCCATCCAGCTACCGGTAGAGTGGTCTCAAAAGAGGATATGCTACAAGATATTCGCCTAATGAAGCAACATAATATCAATGCGATTCGTACAGCACATTATCCAAACCACCCATATCTATATACATTATGTGATACGTATGGGATCTATGTAGTTGATGAAGCAGATCTCGAGTGTCATGGTTTTGAATTAACGAATAATTTTAATTGGATCTCTGATGATCCGTTATGGGAAGATATGTATGTAGATAGATTAATACGAATGGTGCATAGAGATAAGAACCATCCATCGATAATCATGTGGTCATTAGGTAATGAATCAGGATTCGGTCATAATTTTAAAGTAATGGCCAAACACTGTAAAGATATAGATTCAACGCGTTTAGTCCATTATGAAGGTGATAGCAAAGCAGAAGTAACGGATGTATATTCTACCATGTATACATGGCTTGAAAATCCACCAGAAGGAAGAAAAACCATGCAAGCTATTGCTGAAACAACTAAAAAACCACATATCCATTGTGAATACGGTCATGCGATGGGTAATGGTCCTGGAGGATTGAAAGAGTATCAGGAGCTTATAAATAAATATGAGCATCTACAAGGTGGGTTTATTTGGGAATGGTATGATCATGGGATTGAAACGGTCGATGAAAACGGTAGCAAATATTACCGGTATGGTGGAGATTTTGGAGATGATCCAACGAATGGGAACTTTTGCATCGATGGTCTATTAATGCCTGATCGTACACCTTCTCCAGCATTAGTAGAGTATAAAAAAATAATTGAGCCTATAGATACGACTGCTGTTGAACTGAATCAAGGTAGGATAAAAGTAGAGAACAGGTACGACTTTATATCATTAAACCATGTCACATTACATTATGCGATTGAGCGGGATGGAGAAGCACTGCATGCTAGGACTTGTGCATTACCTCCTATTCCAGCAAGAACAGCGGAGGAAATTATACTAGATCTTGATTTTAACTTTTATAAAGAACCTGGTACGGAATATTACCTAACATTATCATATCTGACCAACCGAGATTTCACTTGGAGTGCAAAGGGGCATGAGCTTGCAACTGCCCAATTTAAGCTGCCAATTACAGTAGAAAAAACAAAGCCTATTTTGCCAAAGGGTGCTTTAACGTTAAAGGAAACGCAGCACACAATAGAAATTATTAATAGTGAGGTTGAGATCATTTTTGATAAAGTGAATGGTCAAATGATTTCATGGAAGAAAAATGGCCTTGCTGTTGTTGAAAAAGGTCCTAAATTACAGTTTTGGCGGGCTCCTATCGATAATGATATGCATATATTAAAGGACTACAAAGAAAAATATTTTATGCATTTATGGCATGAGGTAGTGGAGGAAGTTCAATATAAACGTACTGACAATACAATAATTATTACTGTTAAAACAGTAAATGGGACAACGAATTCTGCTTGGTATTATGAATGCATGTATCAATATCACATTTATCCTAATGGAGATATGTTGTTTCAGGTTTCAGGTACGCCTAGTGGAATAATCGAAAACGCACCAAAAATGATACCTAGAATTGGTGTAGAAATGCGGCTTAATAAAGATTGTGATACTACTCGTTGGTATGGAAGAGGTCCTGGTGAGTCATATAGTGACTCTAAACAAGCCAATCAAATAGGAGTATACGAACGTTCGGTTAGTAAATTATTTACTAATTATGTTTATCCACAGGAGAATGGAAATCGAACAGATACACGATGGGTGCGTTTTGTCGATCATGACGGTGTCGCTATCATGGCAGTAGGTACGCATTCGACCTTTGATTTTAATGCGAGTTATTATGAGATAAACGATTTAGAACATGCTAATCATACGATTGATTTAGAGAAGAGGCCATACATTGTGCTTCACTTAGATCATAAGCAAAATGGGTTAGGTTCTAATTCCTGTGGGCAAAATCAGTTAGAAAAATATCGTTGTAAATTTGAATCTTTTTCGTTTGAGCTAAAACTATCTGTGTATTCAACAAAGGAAATTAGTGATATAACGAAAGCGAAGGAACAGCTTGAGGTATAATAAAAAAATTGTTCAAAAGCAATTCATGGCTGGCAGTAAGTCCCCAGCTTCAAGGGATAAAGTGAAGCCACTATGGATAAGAGGGGGATCAACTGCCAGTAAATGTCCGTAACTTCGTGGGGGGGTAAACACACCCCACACGGATGGAAGTTTCACTTTATCAATAGTTGCTCCATGATACAATAGAGACAACGTTATTATTATTCGGAGGATGCTATGCAACGAGGTACATTTAAACTGATGAAATCAGTAAACAAGTCAATCATTTTAAATAAAATAAGGAAATTTGAGCCAATCTCTAGGGCGCAGATTGCCAAGGATACGAAACTAACTCCACCAACTGTCAGTAGTATTGTAAAGGAGTTAATTGATCAGCAGATTGTATTGGAAAGTAATCGTGGTCAGTCCATGGGTGGCAGGAAACCGACGATGCTTCATATTAATAAAACAGCTTTTTATATTTTAGGTGTTGATGCAGGACCAGAACAGATAGTATGCATTGTTGCAGACCTTGCTGGTAGAATTCAAGCAAGGCATTCGTATACACTTGATTTACCTGTAACTAATGATGCTTTTCTCTCTTATTTAAAGGAATGCATTCATCAAGTACTTCGTCAAACGAATAAGGATATAGAGGAAATTATGGGGATTGGAGTAGCGATGCACGGGGTGGTAAACGTTGAAACAGGAACCTCGTTATTCGCTCCAAACCTTAATCTAACACATATACCAATAAAGGAAATGCTTGAGCAAGAGTTCCATGTCATGGTTAAAGTGGAAAATGACGCACGTGCAATGGCCTTAGGTGAGGCATGGTTTGGAGGTCACGGTGATTTAGACAGTATGGTTGCTGTTAATTTGGGAAGAGGTGTAGGTGCAGGCATCGTAACGGAAGGGAAGTTATTCCACGGTGCACAGGGTATTGCCGGAGAAATTGGTCATATGACCATTGATATTAATGGTGATATTTGCGAGTGCGGTAATCGTGGTTGCTTGCAAACATTTGCCACTGGCCCTGCTATTGCTGAACGTGCACATAGAAGGCTAAGCCAGAATGGTCAGTCAGCCTCGTTTAAATTGACTGGAGAAAGTGTTTTTGAACTGGCTAAGGCTGGAAATCAAATTTATATAGATGTTTTAAAAGAAACTGGTGATTGCATCGGTGTCGGTTTAACCAATTTAATTCATATGATTAACCCAGAGAAAATTATATTAGGTGGTGGGGTGATGAATAGTGCATCCTTTATCTTACCTGCTATCCATGAGAGGATAAAACGCTGTGCACTAACCCAAGATGCTAAAGAAACAAAGGTAGCTGTAACAAAGCTAGGAAGTGATGCGACGATTTTAGGGGCTGTATCATTGCTACTCACCGAAATATTTGACCCAGTAATATGATGGATCGTTTATCCCAAAGAGAAACCAATATGGATAAAAGGTGGTATCAACTGCTAGTAAATGTCCGATTGGTTCGGGCCTACATGGAAGTAGGTCACAAAGGCGTTGCCACAGGACGTGGCGAATGAAGCCTTTGTACGTATTTGTTTCAGTAAAAGCTGGATGGAAGTTTCACTTTATCCCGCATATAACTGTTTCACTTTATGAAACTGTTCATTTTTAACAAACACCATTGAATGATTGTAATCAAAAGGGCAACCTTGTGAGCTGCGGCCTCAAAGGGTTGCTCTTTTCGTAGTCTAGAAAATTAAAAATTCGTCCATGTGGATAAATATGGGCGTGTTGAGCCGTGTACAGCTCCAACGTCCAGAAACTAGGCGATTTCACGAATTGTCCTACGATAAGTATTATCGGTTGAAAAGCTCACCGTGATTCCTTTATCTCCGTTGACTGGCTACAGTCGCTAGTGACGAGCGTTTTCTTATGTTTCTCCTCCTTTTACTAGAATCGTGATTGGAAATAAGAAGAGGGTATTCAGTCTATAATTTTTCAAAAATTATAGACATTCAAAATTCGCTATGCTAGTATTAAAAACAATTAGTAAATATTTAATAATAAATTTACTAAAATCTAGGATTGTAGGAATGTAGACATGAGGTGACAAACGTTGGGTTTCTCAATAGGAGTTGATATTGGAGGTACAAAAATTGCTGCTGTGATTGTGGATGAACAGGGTGTTATTTTGTATCGATCAAAAGTGAGTAGTAATACGAATAATGCGGAAAGTATGTTTAAACAAGTAGTTACTTGTATTGATCAGGTGTTAAAAAAAGCAAATCTATCTATCTCACAAATTACAGCAATGGGAGTAGGGGTTCCAGGGAAGGTAGATCGTTTAAACGGGATAGCTGTTTACCAAAATAATTTACCTTGGATTGATTTTCCATTAGTTAATAGACTTAGAGAAGCATTCTCTATTCATCATATTGTTATCGATAACGATGTTTACATGGCAGCCTATGCGGAGTGGAAGAAGTTAAATGTAGCACCGAATTCCACTTGTGTGTATGTAACGATCAGTACTGGAATTTCATGCTCTATTATCCAAAATGGATCCTTTTTGAGAGGAGAAGGATTTGCTGGAGAAATTGGCTTGTGTCCTATTACAGGTGTTGATGGACAACTAACCACTTTAGAAAATGCAGCATCTGGGCCTGCTATATATAAGCTTGCTAGAGAGAGAATGGGGAATTCCATTACATCAACACAAGACTTTTTTCAGGCGTATATTGCTGGGGATAAGTTAGCTAGCGATGTTATGGATGAGGTTATTCCTTCGATTTCTCAAGGTATTTATTCGATTATTAGTTTATTAGATCCACATCAAATTGTACTTGGTGGGGGAGTTATAAATCATCATCCATTTCTACTAGATTTAATTAAACAAAATATTGGTCCGTTTTTAATCTCTGAGCAAAAAGAAGCGCTTGGGCGAATTACCGGGAGCAAATTAAAGGGAGATTCAGGTGTGATTGGCGCTGCACTTTGCAGTTGGGAGAATGTAATGTGCAGTAATACAACTCCTGAACAAAATTTCACTTTTTAAAGACCTAACATTTAGTAGGAGGTGGAAAAGCAAGCGAAGCTAGGTCTTTTACAAATTGCTATAGGAAGGTGACAAGATGAAAAAATTTTATGTAGTATTGGTTATTTTTCTCGTATTTACGTTAGGGGCATGTTCCTCGAATGATGAGGGTGCTAGCGCTGATGGGAAAGCAACAATTAAATATGCATACTGGGATAAGAATCAAGAGGATATGTTAAAGGATATTGTGAAAGCGTTTAACAAAGATTATCCGAATATTCAGGTGAAATTGGAATTAACTCCATATGATCAATATTTTACAAAATTAGATGCTGCTGCAACAGGTGGAAGCTTACCGGATGTTTTTTGGATGAATGGGCCGAACTTTGTAAAATATGCTTCCAATGAGATGCTTGAACCGATAAATAAACGTATCAAGGATGATGAGCTAGATTTGTCTCCATATCCTAAAGGACTGCTAGGTCTATATCAATATGAGGATAAGACCTATGCGCTACCTAAAGACTATGACACTGTTGGATTATGGTATAATAAAAAACTTTTTGATGAAGCAGGGATTGATTATCCGAATGAGGCATGGAAATGGGATGATCTCGTGGAAGCTGCCAAAGCACTAACAAACCCAGATAAAGATATCTATGGCATTGCCGCCTTTATTCAAGATGCGCAAGCTAGTTATTTTAATACTATTCTAGCAAATGGTGGTTATATTATTTCTGAAGATAAGACAGAATCGGGTTTCGATGATCCAAATACGATAGATGGTATTCAAAAATATTATGATTTAATTCACAAACATAAGGTTTCACCGACACATGCCCAAATGGAAACAACAGATGCAACAAGTATGTTTGAATCAGGAAAGGTTGCGATGATGTTTCAAGCTTCGTATATGATTCCACAATTTAAAGCAAATGAATATACGAACGAGCATGCTGATGTAGCCCTTTTACCAGAAATGCAAAAGCGCTCAAATGTAATCCATGGATTAGGAAACGTCATAGCTAAGAACTCAGAAAACAAAGATGCAGCTTGGAAGTTTGTAACGTTCCTAAGTTCAGAGAAAGCCGCTGTTATGCAAGCGGAATCAGGAATTATTCCTGCATATGAAGGCACACAAGATGCTTGGACAAAATCGACCCCTAATTTTAATTTACAAGTATTTTTAGATATGGCTGAGGTCGCAGAACCTTACCCTGTGTCCAAGGATACTTCCAAATGGTCCACAATTATACAGGATAATCTAGCTAAGGCTTGGTCTGGTCAAATAACTGTAGAAGAAGCAAGTGAAAAAATAGATAAACAGATGGAAGAAGTTCTAGCAAGTGAGTAATATATTAAGCTCAGTACATCGAGGTGATTATATATGAAGGATACTAAGGTAGCGACACGCCAGATGTCGACACTAAAAAAGAATGATATTTTCTGGGGTTATTTATTTATTGCACCAACATTATTGGGCTTACTAATCTTTTATATTTTCCCTGTCTTTCAAACATTCTATTATAGCTTCAATGATTGGGGAGATTTTGGTAATTACAGCTGGTCAGGCTTACAAAATTATAAAGACATGTTCGATGATCCGCAAATATGGTATTCATTTAGAAATACGCTTGTTTATGCGTTTGTAATGGTTCCATTTAGTATTGCTATTTCGATCGTAATAGCTGTATTGCTAAATCAAAAGATAAAGGGTCTTACTATATATCGTACATTGTTTTTTCTTCCGGTTGTCACAATGCCAGCAGCAATAGGGATGATTTGGAAATGGTTATATAATGCAGACTATGGAATTATTAATCATATGCTTGAATGGTTTTCTATTGACGGTCCTAGCTGGCTCACGGATCCTAATTGGGTTTTAATATCCATCATTATAGTAGGAACCTGGAGCGCGATAGGAACAAATATGGTTATCTTATTATCTGGATTACAAGGAATACCAAAGTCTCTATATGAAGCAGCGTCTTTAGACGGGGCTAGTCCTATATACTCATTCTTTAAGATTACGTTGCCTTTACTTTCACCAACGATCTTTTTTGTTGCTGTTATTTCATTTATTTCTGCTTTTCAAGTATTCGATTTTATATTTATGATGGTCAGCCCAACCAATCCAGCAATTGACAGTGCTCAATCCGTTATTTACTTGTTCTATCATTATGCATTTGTTATTGGAGAGAAAGGTATTGCAGCGGCAATTGCTTTTGTGTTGTTTATTATCATTCTCGTATTAACAATCATTCAATTTAGATTACAAAAACGCTGGGTTCATTATGAGTAGAAAGAAGGTGTTTGTATGGAAAATGTCAGTAAATCTCGGAAACTAGTCATCCACTTATTATTACTATGTGGTGCAATATTAATGATTGGTCCGTTTTTATGGATGATATTAACCTCATTGAAAACAGTTGGGGAAGCAGCGCAAATTCCGCCAAAAATATTTCCAGAAGTCTTTCAGTGGAGCAATTATAAAGAGATATTTGACTCATTTCCTTTTGCTGGATTCTATTGGAATACTTTTATTACAACTATTATTAAAACGATTGGACAGTTATTCTTATGTTCTTTAGCAGCATACGCATTTGCGCGTATTAAGTTCCCAGGAAGAAATTTCTTTTTTATTTTATATTTGTCTGTATTAAGGATACCTCCACAGGCTTTTTTAATACCACAGTACCAAATTATAGCTAATCTAGATTTGTTAAACACATTAACAGCCCTCGTTCTTCCAGGATTATTTAGTGCTTTTGGAACGTTTTTATTACGGCAATTTTTTATGACAATGCCAGATGAATTAGAAGAGGCTGCGAAGATAGATGGCTGTAATCATTTCCAAATCTATTGGAGGATTATGTTACCATTAGCTAAACCAGGGTTAATTGCTCTTGCTATCTTTACGATACTCTGGTCATGGAATGATTTTCTATGGCCGTTAATTGTTAATAGCTCTCCTGATAAGATGCCTTTATCAGCAGGGTTAGCTTCATTACAAGGGCAATATAGTACGAATTATCCCGTATTAATGGCTGGAACGTTTTTAGCATCTTGGCCGTTAATCATCATCTTTATGTTATTCCAAAAGGCATTTGTTGAAGGTATCGCTCTATCAGGGCGAAAAGGGTAATGTTATCTTAAATAATCGAAATCATTTGTAGGAGGAGAGGGGCGATCACAGTGCGAAAAATAAAAGCGGTTCTAATTGGGGCAGGAGATAGAGGAGCTAAAGCATATGCTCCTTATGCAATAAATTATCCGCATGAATTAGATATTGTCGCAGTCGCTGAGTTAAACAAAGATAAAAGAAAATCTATTGCCGATACGCATCATATTTCGGAAGATAAGTGCTTCTCTTCGTGGGAAGAATTACTTGAAGCAAATATAGAAGCAGATGTTGCCTTCATATGTACACTGGATCGACAACATTTTAAACCGACGATAAAGGCGATTGAAAAAGGATACCATATTTTATTGGAGAAGCCGATGTCTCCAGATCCTGCAGAGTGTATTGAAATGGAAAGAAAAGCGAGACAGCATAATAGGTTGCTGACAATTTGCCATGTACTTAGATACACAAATTTTTGGTCAACGATAAAGCGAGTGATTGATGAAGGAACGATTGGAGATATTGCTTCTATTCAATTGAATGAGAATGTAGAAATTATGCATATGTCTCATAGTTTTGTTAGAGGAAATTGGAATAATAGTAACCATTCTAGCCCAATGATTTTGCAAAAGTCTTGTCATGATATGGATATATTAATGTACTTAATGGATCAGCCATGTAAGCATATAAGCTCTTTCGGTTCACTCATGCATTTTCATGAAGGAAATAAACCACATGGAGCTCCAGAAAGATGCTTGGACGGTTGTCCGGTTGAGAATGAATGTCCCTTCCATGCTGGAAATTATTACTTAGGTGAAGGAAAGGGCTGGGCGAAGAAATTTACGACGGACCATACTCGAGAAGGAATTATACGTGCATTGGAAACAACTCCTTATGGGAAATGTGTGTATCAATCTGACAATAATGTGGTGGATCATCAAGTTGTTAATTTAGAATTCGTAAATGGAGCCACAGCTACGTTTAGTATGTCTGCTTTTACAAGAGAGCAAACTAGAATTGTGCAAATTATGGGAACGAAAGGTGAAATTAGAGGGAAGATGGATGAAAATAAGATTTCAATTTATGACTTTTTGTCCAAACATGAAACAGTTATTCATTTAAGCAAGCCTGTAAGTGGTCACGGTGGTGGTGATGAAGGAATCGTGCGTGATTTCCTTCGAGAAGTAAGAAGCTTTGATGGAGAAATCAATATAAGCAAGACCTCTGCAACGAAATCATTGGAGAGTCATCTCATTGCTTTTGCCGCTGAGGCGTCTAGACTTGAAAATGGTAAAGTCATTCTACTGGAGCATTTTCTGAAAGAGAATAGGAAACCTAGTTTATCACAGTGAGCAACCTGTAAGCCTACCACCTTCGCTATAAACCAAAGTAGAATTAAAAGAAGTTGAAGTGGGTGATGCAGCTAGGATTAGTGGGGATGAAGAACATCTCCCCTTTTTCTTTATCCTACATATAACTGGCAGTAATACCCGTACGCAAGATACCACTATGGGGAAGTAGGGGATCGCCTGCCAGTAAATGTCCGATTGATTCAAAGCTTTAGGTCATAGCCGTGTGGTACGAACCATCCGTGAGGGATAAAACAAACCTCCTACTGTTTCACTTTATATGCGAATGAACAGACTGGTGCCTTCTTAAATCGAAAAATAAATGGTTAATATATGGCAGAAATCTTTCTGTCATTTTTCTTTGTAAGTTAAGAAAGTATAAAATCAGTGCAATGACTGCGTTAAGCCAAGTAGTTATTTTGAAATGTTTGATGTATATTG